>JADGNS010001017.1 GCA_017883355.1 Candidatus Solibacter sp. | reverse complement strand
TCCCGCGCTTGCTGGGCTACATGTCCGAACAGGCAATTTACATGGTGAACTCCTTTCAGTTCACAAGATCAGCCAGGCTTTTCCTGGCGTACCGACCGTTAGGGAGCGGTTGTTACATTAGGAGTATAAATGCCGCGCCAACTTGTGGAGTGTGTCCCGAATTTTTCCGAAGGCCGCGATGCCGGCAAGATTGATGCCATCGTCGAGGCCGCTCTCGCCGTCCCCGAGGTGGTCCTGCTGGACCGCGAAGCCGATGCCGATCACAACCGCAGCGTTCTGACGTTGGCCGGCCCGCCCGCCGCGGTGGCCGATGCCGCGTTCCGCGCGGTGGAAAAGGCGGTCGCGCTGATCGACCTCACGCAGCAGCAGGGCGCGCACCCGCGCATCGGCGCCGCCGACGTGGTCCCGTTCATCCCCATCGAAGGCGTCACGCTGGAAGAGTGCGTGCACCTCGCCGAGCGCCTGGGCGCGGAAATCTGGAGCAAGCTGAAAGTCCCGGTCTACCTCTACGAATCCGCCGCGCGCCGCCCCGAACGCGCCAACCTGGAGAACATCCGCCGCGGCCAGTTCGAGGCGCTGGTGCGCGAAATGGGCACTGTTCCAGCGCGCGATCCGGATATCGGCGACCCCATCTGCCACCCCACCGCCGGCGCCACGGTCACCGGCGCGCGCAAGTTTCTGATCGCCTACAACATCAATCTGAATACGCCCGATGTCGCCATCGCCAAACGTATCGCCAAGACTATCCGCTTCTCCAGCGGCGGCTTCCGTTACGTGAAATCCATGGGCGTGATGCTGGCCTCGCGCAACCTGGCGCAGGTTTCGATCAACCTGACCGATTTCGAGCAGACTCCCATGCACGTGGTGTTCGAGGCAGTACGCCGCGAAGCCGAGCGCTATGGCGTGGCGGTGGCCGGCAGCGAAATCGTCGGCCTGATTCCCCGCAAGGCCATCGAGCTTTCCGCCGAATATTTCCTGCGCTACGAAAACTTCAGTCCCGAGCTCGTGCTGGAAAGCCGCATCGCCAGTGCGCTGGCGGCGCGCAGCGGACTTCCGAAGTTTCTGGTCGCGCTGGCCTCGCCTAGTGCCACGCCCGGCGGTGGCAGCGCCGCCGCGGCCGCCGCAGCCATGTCCGCCGCCCTCGGTTGCATGGTGACGCGCCTCGCCAAACTGGAAAGCGCTGCCTTCGAAGACGACCGCCGCTTCTTCACGGCAGCCGTGGATCGCGATGCCGAAGCTTTCAATGCCGTGATGCTGGCCTACAAGCGGCCCAAAGCCGAGCGGGCGCCGTTCATCGAAGAGGCGCTCCACGGCGCGGCGGAAGTGCCGCTTCAGGTGGTGGAGCGGATTTACTCCATGGAGCAGCGTCTGGACGCCCTGGAGATCCCCGCCCGGTTCGCCAGCGATCTGTCAGTGGCCAAAGCGCTGGCCGTCGCCGCCCGCGCTGGCGCCCTGGAAAACGTCCACATCAATCTGGAGTCAATCCAGGACGCCGACTTCAAGGGCGCGGTTACGGCGCGCTTGCAAAGGCTGAGATGAAAAACATCGCTCCCTCACGGTCGCGGCTCGGTTTGGGGCCGCGACGCTCCAATCCGAGCCGCGACCGTTAGGGAGCGGTTCTTGGTGCTTCCATGAGTGATCTCGCCATCGTGAATTGCCGCCAACTCGTCACGCTCGCGGGCCCGCGCGGTGTGCGCTCGGGAGCCGCGATGCGTGACGTCGCCGTCATCGCCGATGGCGCAATGCGCATCCACGACGGCCGCATCGCCGCCGTGGGAGCGCGCGTGGAGATCGAGCGATCGTTCCCGGAAGGCACCGAAATCGTCGACGCCGGCGGCCGCATCGTGCTTCCCGGCTTCATCGACGCGCACACCCATCCGGTCTTCGCGGGCAATCGCGCGGCCGAGTTCGCCCGGCGCGTGGAGGGCGCCACCTACGCCGAGATCGCCGCTTCCGGCGGGGGCATCCGCGCCAGCGTCCGGCAGGCTCGCGAGGCATCCGCCGATGCCCTGCTCGCCGCCGGCCGCCGCTACGTGGACTGGTTCCTCGCCGGCGGCACCACCACCATCGAAGCCAAGTCGGGCTACGGCCTCTCGCTCGATGCCGAAATCAAGATCCTCAAGACGATTCGCCGGCTCAAGGCGGACGAACGCCTGCGCTACGTACCCACGTTCCTGGGCGCCCACGAAATCCCCGACGAATATCACGGGCGTATCGGCGACTACGTCGATCTGGTGATTCACGAGATGCTGCCGCGCGTAGCCGAAGACCACCTCGCCGAGTACTGCGACGTTTTCTGCGAACCCAACGTGTTTCCGGTGGAACAGGCGCGCATCGTGTTGCGCGCGGCGCAAGCGCTTGGCCTCGGCCTGCGCGTGCACGCCGACCAGTTCAGCGCCGACTACGGCTCACTGCTGGCTGCGGAACTGCACGCCGCCACCGCCGACCATCTGGAGAGTTCGACCCCCGCCGCCCTGGCCGCCCTGCATGCGGCCGGCGTGCAACCCGTGCTGCTTCCGGCCTCGGTCTACACTCTCGGCTCGACGCGCTATCCGGCGGCGCGCCGCATGATCGATCTGGGAATGCCCGTGGTGCTGGCCACCGATTTCAACCCCGGCAGTTCCCCCACCGCTTCCATGCCGATGGTGCTCTCGCTCGCCGCCACGCAGATGAAGATGACACCCGCCGAGGCGATTACGGCGGCCACCATTAACGCCGCCTACAGCCTGCGCCGCGGGCACCAGGTCGGCTCTCTGGAGGCCGGCAAGCTCGCCGATTTCGCCATCCACGATTGCGACGATTATCGCGAACTCCCCTACTTCTTCGGACTCGATACGGCGCTCGCCGTCTACCTCGCCGGCAGGTGCGTCTATCGTCGGGG
>JADGNS010000101.1 GCA_017883355.1 Candidatus Solibacter sp. | reverse complement strand
CACGACAACAGTGTAACGCAGCCCATCGCGGACGGTGAAAGCCCCTGGCCGAAGTCCCATGCGATCATAGAAACTTCATGCACATGCACGTAGAAAAGCACTTCGAAGCCTCGGACACCGTCCGCGATATCGTCATCGGAATGGCCGACGGACTCACGGTTCCCTTCGCGCTGGCGGCCGGCCTGACCGGGACGGTGGCGGCCACCAGCAAGCTGGTGGTGATTGCCGGACTGGCCGAGATCGCCGCCGGATCGATCGCCATGGGCCTGGGCGGGTATCTGGCCGCGCGCACGGACCGCGACCACTACGAAAGCGAGCGCACGCGCGAGATCCGCGAGACCATCGAACTCCCGCAAAGAGAGCGCGACGAAGTGGCCGATGTATTTCGCGGTTTCGGCATGACCGAGGAGCATATCGGGCCGGTAGTGGATGCCATCAGCGCCGATCAGAAGCGCTGGGTGGATTTCATGATGCGCTTCGAGCTGGGCTTCGAAGAGCCGGACCCGCTGCGCGCGCGCAACAGCGCGGTCACCATCGCCGCGTCTTATATTCTGGGCGGGATGGTGCCGCTCTCCTCGTACATGCTGGTGGACAACCTGCAAACCGCCCTGTTGGTGTCGGTTGGGGTAACGCTGCTGGCGCTCTTTGCGTTCGGCTATGTCAAGGCGAAGATGACGGGAGTTTCGCCGATCCGGGGCGGAGTACAGACGGTGGTGATCGGCGGCCTGGCATCCGCGGCCGCCTTCGGGTTGGCAAGGTGGATCAGCTAGACCGCACACCGCGGCGCGCGTTCCTGTTTATGCCGTTGGCCTTCGCCGGCCTGCTGTCGTTTTGGTACGGCCGCGAACGCCCGCTCCCCGATCCCCGGCGAAAGGGCACGGGTCGCGCGATGAAACTGGTTCTCTTCGGGGATAATGGGAAGAGAGGGGAGACCATCCAGGTGAACAAAATCGTCAAGTCCGATGCCGAATGGCAGAAAGAACTCACGCCGGAGGAGTTTGCCGTGGCGCGCAAGAAGGGCACCGAACGCGCCTTTACCGGCCGCTACTGGGACAATCACGAAGCCGGGGTGTACCGCTGCGCGTGCTGCGGCAACGCTTTGTTCCGCAGCGACGAGAAGTTCGAGTCCGGCAGCGGCTGGCCGAGTTTCTGGGCGCCCGCCGCCGAAGAGAACGTGGCCACCGAAAGCGATACCAGCCTGTCCATGCGCCGCACCGAGGCGCTGTGCAGCAAGTGCGACGCCCACCTGGGTCACGTCTTCGAAGACGGCCCCAAGCCCACGGGCTTGCGCTATTGCATCAACAGCGCCGCGCTAAGGTTCACGCCCGAAAAGCCCTGATAGCGTGGCGTACAGGTGGGCCGGCCTTCACCGCACCGATTCCCACTTGGTCTCCGCCTGCTTGAGCGCGGGATGGGTCACCAGGAGGTGCCAGATCACGGCTTGAAACGCTTCGGCGTGCGGGGTGACGTGTTTGGCGTTGACGGTGGGCACGATCACGCAGGCGTCGGCGTGCTGCGCCGTGTAGCCGCCGTCGCGCCCCACAATCCCAGTTACTTTCGCACCTACCGTCTTGGCGTACTGGATGGCAGCCACCAGAAGCGGGCTCACCTGATTTTCCAGATTGCCGCCACCCACCGAGAGGATCAGCAGGGCGTCCGCCTGGCGCAGACGGCTGACGCGCAGCCAGCCCTCGAAAACGCCTGCCCAGCCTTCATCGTTGGTGCGCGCGGTCAGCTCGCTGACGTTGTCGGTGGGCGCATAGGCTTCCAGTCCGCAGATCTTGCGGAAGTCGTTGACCGCATGCGAGGCATTGGCCGCGCTGCCGCCCACGCCGAGGATGAAGAGCCGTCCGCCGCCGGCGCGGCATGCGGCCAGTGCGGCCGCGACGCGTTCCACCGCGGCGACATCGATCTGCTTGAGGATTTCAGCGGCTTCGGCCAGAAACTGCTCGGTAAATGTCATAATTCGAGAAACTCCGCGAGACTGCCGATGCCTTCGATTGAGCCAATTTCATAGAATCGCGCGGGCGACTCCCAGGCGGCGAGTTCGCCGCGGCGCAACAAACCCTGGTAAAGCGCGACCAGGTCGATGGTCCGGCCGGCCGGCACATCGTCGAAGGCCGCCCGCTGGAAAGCGCCCAGCCCGTAATCGATATGGCGCATGGCGGGCGTACGGTTCGTTTTATCGTAAGCCAGAATGTGGCCACCGGCAAACTCCACGTTGCTGGTGTCCCACTGACCATCGTTGCGGTAAACCGACATCAGGCCGAGTTTGCCGGAATCGGCGAACGCCGCGAGCGCGGCGCCGTAATCGCATGGCAGGTAGGAATCGCCGTAGATTACGGCGAACGCGTCACCCAGCAGCGGCAACGCGCGGCGAAGCGCGCCCGCGGTGCCCAGCAATTGCGGCCCGTCGAACGAATAGTCCACGTGTAGTCCAAAGGCGCGCCCATCGCCGGCGAACGCCTGGATCTTTTCGCCGAGGTAGCCCAGGCACAGCACCACGCGCTCGAACCCATGGCGGCGCAGCAACCGTAACTGGTGAGCCAGGAAGGGCTCGCCCGCGACTTCAATCAGCGCCTTGGGAACGGTTTCGGTGATGGGCCGCAGGCGCGTAGCCAGTCCGCCGGCGAGGATGGCGATGGGCAGCATACGTTAGGAACGCGTCAACAACTGCGTGCCTTCGAAATCGAAGCGCATGCGCACTTCGCGCAATCCGGCTTCGCGCAGCGCGTGGCGCAGGCGAGTCTTATCCTCGGTGTAGAGCATGAGGAAGCCGCCTCCGCCGGCGCCGATCAGTTTGCCGCCCACCGCTCCGTTGGCGCGCGCCAACTCGTAGTACTCGTCGATGGCGGAATTGGTCATGGATTTCGACCGGTACTTCTTGCGCTCCCAATGCTCGTGCATGATGGTGGCGAAGCGCCGCAGATCGCCCCGCTCGAGCGCGGCCTTGCTCTCGTAGCCGAACTGCTTGATCTGGTGCAGGTGCTCGATCATCCCGCTGTCGCCACCGCGGGTCTTCGAATCCTGCTCGGCGAGGATAGCCGAGGCGGATCGGGTGAAGCCGGTGAAGAACAGCAGCAGATTGTCTTCCAGGTTATACAGGGTCTCGGTGGAGATCCGCAGCGGAGCCACATCCACGGCGCCATCCGGACGGAACTCGAAGGAGGTGATGCCGCCGAAGGAGGAGATGTACTGGTCCTGCTTGCCGACAGGCTCGCCCAGGATGTCGATTTCGATGCGGCAGGCCTGTTCGGCCAGCACCTGGCGCGGGACGAGTTCCTTATTCAGTGTGTGCAGGGCGCGCAGCAGGGCCACGGTGAAACTGCCGCTCGATCCCAGGCCCGTCCCGGCGGGGATATCGGAGAGGCTGACGATCTCCAGGTGCGGCACTGCGACCGGCACCATGCGCAACGCCTCGCGGATGATGGGGTGCTTGATTTCGTCCACCGTCTGCACCACTTCGGTGGCCGAATACTTGATGACGAACTCGGGCTGGAAGGTCTCGTGCAGCGTGATATAGACGTACTTATCGATGGCGGCGGAGAGGACGAAGCCTCCGTGCTCCCGGTAATAGGAGGGGAGGTCGGTGCCGCCCCCGCCGAGAGAAATGCGCATTGGGCTTCGGGTAATGATCATGCGGGCGTCTCGCGGTAAACCTCTTCAACGATGCGCAGCATCGCTTGCGCGTCTGCGATCCCGGGGTCGGGTTGGCGCCCGAGGCGGATATCTTCCAAAAAGGCGGCGTTTTCGGCGTGCCAGGAATCGTCGGCCATGGGGTATTCCCATGCCAGGGTTTCGGGAGGTCCCATCTCCGGCGACATCTTGTACCAGGTGAGGCGTTCGGGACCGTAGCTGCCGCCGAGGCCGCTGATTTCGAGTTTGCCCACGCTTCCGGCGATCTCGAAGGAGAAGAGGTTCTTCCACTCGGTCCAACTGGCGTGGAGGAAAGCCACCTGGCCGCCGGCGGTTTCGAGCAGCAGGAATCCGTTGTCTTCCACCGGCATGTCCCAGAACCAGGTGCGGGCGCGGCCCCGCACGCTGGGAAAATCGCCCAGGAACCAGCGCGAGAGATCGATCAGGTGCGCGCCCTGGTCGATCAGTTCGCCGCCGCCGGAGAGCGCGGCGTCGGCCCGCCATTCGCGGTCGTAGCCGGGGCGTCCGCCGTGGCCATAGCGCCCGCGGATGAACATCATTTCGCCGAGCGCGCCGCTCTCGAAGATCTCGCGCGCCTTGCGGAACGCGCGGTGATAGCGGTGGTTGAAGCCAATGCGGACCAGCGCGCCGGTGCGGCGGGCGGCGTCGGCCACGGCATCGAGTTCGCTGGCTCGGCGGGCTCCCGGCTTTTCGATGAGCACGTGTTTCCCGGCGGCCGCCGCTTCGGCTGCGATGGGCGCAAGTTGATCGTGCGTGGTGGCGATGAATACCGCGTCGACATCGTCGCGGCGGACGCTTGTGTGCCAATCGGTGGACGGCGCGGCGCCGCGCGTGGCGGCGGCCAGTTGCACGGCGCGCGGCTCTTCAATATCGCAGCAAACCGTCACGCTTCCCGGCGGAAGTGAGGCCGCGCGCTTGCGTCCAATCAGTCCGCAGCCGACGATGGCCGCGCGTATTCCGGTTGTCGAGGTCAAAATGCATTGTAACGCCCGAACGGTACTGCACGTGCTCTATCAATCCCAACGCTACTTAAGGAAATCATGAGGACAAATTCAAGTACCAGCATTACCGGAGTGGTCTTGGCGACCCTCCTCTTGGGGTTCTCCGCCCTCGCGAGCGACCACAGCTCTCTAAACGGCACCTGGACGCTGGTGCCCGCCAAGAGCGATTTCGCCGGCCAGCCAGTGGTCCAAACCGGCACCGTGACGATTAACGATCACCAGGGCATCATCACCGTCTCTCGCAATTTCGTGTATACAGGCACAACCGAGACCTTCTTCTACAGCGATATGACCGACGCCAACCGCGGCGCCACGATTCGCACCGGCAAAGACCTCAAGAGCAAGACCCGCTGGGATCACGATGTACTAAAAGTGACCACCACGCAATCCGGCGCGGTTACGCTCGAAAGCTACACCCTTGCCGCGGACGGCACCATGACGGTCAGCGTCGTAAGACCGGAGCAAAAGTCGATCACCCTGGTCTTCCAGCACGAATAGTGCATGTGCCCTAGAAGCTCAGGCGGGCCGCCAATTGCACCGTCCGTCCCGGACGGGCGCTGGTGACAAGGCCGAAATCGGCGGCGCCGAAGGTGGCTCCGGGAATGTTGAAATTGGCGTGGTTCAGGATGTTATAGAATTCGCCGCGCAGGTCGAACTTGAACCTCTCGTTCAACCGGACGGATTTTTCCAATGTGACATCGGTGGTCGCGAGCGGCGCGCCGCGCAGGCTGGAGCGGGGCGAATTGCCGAAGGTGAATGGCGCCGGAGCGGCGAAGGCGGAGGTGTCGAACCAACGGGTGATGCTGCGGAGATCGCTGCCCAGCGACGGATTGCTCAACACGTTCGGGCGCAGTGAGCCCGCGGGGAAGGCATTCGTGGTGTTGGCGGTGGTAATCACCGTGAAGGGCGCGCCGGACTCGGCGGTTTCCAGCACGCCCAGCTTCCAGCCGCCCAGGGTGGTCTTCAGGAGGCGATTGCCGCGCAACCGCGGAAGCTCATAGAGCAGCGTGAGCACCAGGTGATGCGGCACGTCGCTGCCGCTCAGGCCTTTATCGAGCCTGCGATTGTAGGCGTCCATATAGCTGCCCGTGATGCCGTATTCATTGGCCGATTCGACATCGTCGATGAACTTGGAGAAGGTGTAGTGCGCCAGGAACGAGAAGCTGCCGCCGAAGCGCTTTTCGGCGCGGACGAAGCCGCCGTGGTAGGTGGAATTGCCGATCGACGGATTGATCCAGGTGACATTGCTGAACTGCGGAAAGGGACGGCGGGACTGCGCATTGCCCGCTCCCATGAGCTGGGGGGCCACCTGGTCGAGGCTGAGATCGTTGGCCGTCAAATGGTGGCTGATATTGGCCAGGTATCCGGCTTCGAGCAACAGGCCGGCCGCCACCTCGCGCTGCAGGTTCAGGTTGTACTGATAAGAAATGGGGGCGACCTGCCTGGGATTGAAGAAGGCCACCGCGGTGTTGGGTGTCTGGCCGGGAGCCACGGCGCCGAAGGCGGAGGTGAGCGCCGGGCGGCTGACGGCGGGGAAGCCGTCGCGCAGGCGGAGCGCGCTCTGCAATTCGGCGGGCGACGCGACATAGCTGGCGGAGGTCGAAAAGCCCAGCGAGGCCACATCGCCGATGGTGTTGCTGACGGTGGGCCCGAAGAAGATCCCGCCGCCGCCGCGAATCACGGTCTCGCGGTTGCCGGGCACCCGGTAAGCGAATCCCACGCGCGGACCGAAGTTATTCGTGTCGGTGGCAAAGGCGCGCACGGGCACGCCGTTGACTCCAGCGAACGTGACCACTCCGGGGGTGCCGGACACGGGGTTGATCGCCGTGGGGTCGAATGAGTTCATCTTGTTGCCTACGACTTTACGGGGCAGTTCGGCTTCCCACCGCAAGCCGGCATTGACGGTCAAGCGATCGGTGACACGCCAATCGTCCTGCGCGTAGAAAGCCAGGTACGAGGCGCGCGAGGGAATCTTGTCGGAGACCTGTACGCTGGCGGCACTGACCTCGCCGAGGAGGAAACTGGCCAGCGCGTTGCCCGTACCGGAAACGCCGGGCAGGTCCGTGATCAGCGGGCTGATGGTGAAATTGCCGGCCGATCCGCGGTCGCGGATTTCATCGTTGGCGCCGGCGCGGAACTCCATGCCGAATTTCCAGGCGTGCTTGCCGCGATTCCAGGAGAGCGCATCCAGAATCTGCCGGTCGAGGATGGGCGTTTGGAAGCGGTACACCGCGGTAGCGTTGCCGAGCGTGGCGTAGCCGGGAATGGTGAAGGCCGGGAACGCGGCGTCACTCACCCCCTTCAGACCTATCTTGGCGGCCAGGTTCTCGCTGAAGCCCGGGCGCGAATCCAGGAACTTGCGCCGCAGGTAGGTGACACGCAGTTCGTTCACCAGGTCGGGGCGGAAGATGTGGGTGTGCGCGCCCAGCAGGCTCTGCACGCGGACGTCGGTAAGGTCGCCGGTGGGGTCGGACGCCGGGATCCCGTAGGTTCCGGAATTGTTGGTGCTGCTGTTGTTGATGTAGTAGCGCGCGGTGAACAGGTCGCTGGGCCGGAACTGGTGGTCGAGGCGCCCCACCACGATGTCGCGATTGAGGCGGTTGGCGCTACTGCCCACGAAGTTGTTGGCATTGGTCAGGCTGGGCGCGCGGTTGGCGACGGGGTAGAAGTTCAGGGCAGCCAGGGCGACGGGGTCGAAGCGCGACAGAGGAATTGAATTGCCGGCAAAGGGCTGACGGCTGGTGCCCGCGGTGGTGGCGGGATCGTAGATGGGGACCAGCTTGCCGGCGCTAGAGCGCAGATCGGAGAAATCGCCGCCGCGGTTGAGCGCCGTCGGCACGGTGGAAATGGCGGTATCGCTGGTCAACTGGCCGGTGCGCTCCCAGGTGGCGAAGAAGAAGGTCTTCTCCTTGCGGATGGGTCCGCCGAAGGACGCGCCGTACTGGTTGAGGCGGATGGGCGGCCGGGTGGCGGCGAAAAAGTTGCGCGCGTTGAAGACGTTGTTCTGCAGGGATTCGAACACGCTGCCGTGGTATTGTCCGGTGCCGGAGCGGGTAGACATGGTGATCACGCCGCCGGTGGAATGTCCGAATTCGGCGGAGTAGTTGTTGGAGATGACGCGGAACTCCTGCATGGCGTCTACCGGCAGGCTGGTCAGTTGCTGGGGACGCGTCAGGCCTACCGCGTTGGACACATTGCCGCCATCCAGCGTGAAGTTCTGATTGCGCGCGCGTCCGCCGGCCACACTGAACACCGGGTAGTTCTCGGCGGTCCCGCTGCCGCTATCGATCATCACGACGCCGGGGGCGAGCGCGGCCAGCGACGACGCGGCGCGGTTGGGCAGGGGCAGCCCGGCCAGCATCTGGCGGTTGACCGCCTGCGCGATATTGGAAGTCTGCGACTCGGTGACGGGCGCGGACTCCACGACGTCGACCGTCGCGCGCTGCTGGCCCACTTGCAGCGTCAGGTCCAGGGCGAGGGTCTGGCTGACCTGCAAGGTGAAAGGCCCGCGTGCCAGGTGATCGAAACCCACCGCATCCGCCTCAATCCGGTAGCTGCCGGGCACGAGGGTTCCCGCGCGGTACAGTCCGGCGGAATTGGTGGCGGTGTCGAACTGGACACCGGTCTCCACGTTGGTAATCTTTACCCGGGCCGCGGGTACAGCCGCTTCACTGGCGTCTCGGACACTACCGGAAATCGTGCTGTTCCCGCTCTGGGCGAAGGCGAGCGAGGCGGAAAGGGCGAGTATCAGGGCGCTGGCTGCGCGAATACTATACTTCATTGATAGAGAATAGGGCACTGTGCTGGTTTATGTCAAGTACCAGGACGGTGGGTCGAGGGGATACTGGCTGGTAGGGACTGGAGTTGGGGCCTCGGGGCGCCGGTTGGGGCGGGGTAGTGGAGGGAGTTGGCGGAACGAAGCCAATTTGGGGTGAAGTGGTTTGGGGTGAGGGGCTTATGGATGGGGGACCGGCGGGAGCGACTTCCGGGGCGGGGTCGGGCGCAGGGGTGGGGGCGGCTTTGAGCTTTTCGAGGACATCGAGGGCCTTGAGACGGGCGCGGCGGGTGGCATCGATGCGGTGCTGGATTTTGGAGAAGGTGGTGTAGTGGGTGGAGGCGGACTGTCCGAGGGGGTATTTTTGCGGGTCGCGGTATTTGTCGTCGCTCTGATACTGCCAGGCTTGGGATTCGGCGACGCGGAAGCGGCGGAGCATCCACTCGCAGTAGATGAGGTCGTCGACTAAGGCGCGGGTGTCGGGGGTGGCGGGGTGGTGGTGTTGGTAGTAGTCTTCGGTGAGCTGTTCGAGCTCGTCGAGGTTTTCGGTGGGAAGGACGAGGGATTCGGCGTGGATGCCGGTTTTGAGGGCATTCATGGAGGAGGCGGCCTTACCTGTGACAGAGGTGGGGCCGGTGGATTTTTGGGCGTTACGGCGATTGGCTTCTATCTGACGAAGAGTAGACATAGTGTTTCCGGAGTCCGAGCTTCGCTCGGGGGGACAGGCGGACCCAGAGGGTGCCCCGGCCTGTCCTACTTCGAGGATAGGGGAGGGGGTTCGGGGATTCGGGTGGTAATGTCTGTAATTAGTTGAAAATATGGGTTGGAGAATTTTTATGTTCGTGTCACTGATAAAGGTTTCCTCAGTTTCGCGGCCGAGGAAAGCGTGAGGGAAGGCGATGATCCTGGAGGCCGCGAAAGTGAGGAGACCGGGCAGTGAACTAAACCGTCGGGCGGCTGTGCCTTGGAGGGAGGCGTACAGAGACCATGCTAGTTCAGCCGACGTCTTCTTTGCGACCCCCTTTGCGTCTTTGCCAGCTTTGCGCGAGACGCTGGTGCCCAAAACCTCTCGCGCAAAGACGCCAGGACGCAAAGGAGCGCGAAGAAGA
>JADGNS010001016.1 GCA_017883355.1 Candidatus Solibacter sp. | reverse complement strand
CTGGAACGCGCACGCCTCGGCAACCGCTACCTGTTTCTGCAAAGCGCCCTGAGCCACTTCAGCAAGGCCCTGGTGCTGGGATACGGCGGTTGGATGGTTTTGGACCGGCGCCTCACTCCCGGCGACGTCGTCATGTTCGTCGCCTACCTGGACCGCATCTACGATCCCATCGACTCGCTAAGCAGCATCGCCGTCAATCTGCAGCAGCACATGGCATCGCTGCACCGGGCCGTCCGCTTGCTGCACACCCACCCCTTGGAACTATCCGGCGTCGAGTTGCAGCCCGGCCCCGGCGCCGTCGAGTTCCGGCAGGTGGCTTTTGGCTACGGTCCCCAACGCGAGGTGCTGCGCGGCATCACGTTCACCGCCGAAGCCGGCAAGGTCACTGCCATTACCGGGCCCTCCGGCGCCGGAAAAACCACCGCCGCGGACCTGCTCCTCAAACTCTGGGAGCCCGACTCCGGCGAAATTCGGATCGACGGACAGTGCCTCGCCCAGGTGGACCCGTCGTCCGTCCGCCGCGCGATTGGGATGGTGGCCGCCGACGGCGCCGTTTTCCGCGGAACCCTGGCGGAAAACGTCCGCTACAAACGCCCCGGCGCCACCGACCGGGAAGTGCGCGACGCCGCCCTCGCCGCCGGCCTGGGAGATCTCCTCGACCGCCTGCCCCAAGGACTCGCCACCGAGATCGGTGAACGCGGCGTGGGCTTGTCCGTTGGCGAACGCCAGCGGTTGCAGATCGCCCGCATCCTGGTGGATCGGCCGCGCATCCTGGTTTTGGACGAAGCCACCGCCAATCTCGACTATGCCACCGAACAGGAACTCAAGCAGTCGCTCGGCGGCCTCTCCTACCGGCCCACCACGCTGGTGATTGCCCACCGCTACTCCATGGTAAAGAACGCGGACCACGTGATTGTGTTGGATCAGGGCCGGATCGTGGAGCAGGGCGCTCCCCAGCACCTCATCGCGGCGCACGGGTGGTTCGCCCATTTTGCCATGCAATCCGCGCCGGACGTGCCGGTCGCCTGAGGGTGGGGCAGGCGCCTCGAGCGCCTCGCTGCCGCCTGCCAATCCTGCCCAGCCGCCGTGTTAGACTGTAAAAGTTATGGCAATTCCGAATGTTAAGCGGTTCCGGCCCTTCTGCCCGACCTGCAACGATAGCTACACGCTGATGGCGGTCCTGCCGCAGGGCGCCAATGTCGAGAAGTACCTGTCGGACGCGGTGGCGCGCCACGATCACAAGGCGTTCATCGATTCCAAGACGCTGCACACCAAGGTCCGCGTCGGTCAGCAGAAGCAGAAGAAGGCGAAGTAGTTTCAGTCTCAGGTCACGCCCGGCGGTGCGCTCACGGCGCGGCGCCGGGTGGGCCACTTCCCCATCCTACAATCTGGCCTGCAGGTTCCTCATGGCACGCAATCCCTCCTGGGCTACCTCGGGATCGGTGTCTCTGCTCAGCTTCTCCAGTTGGGCCACGCTCTCTTTGTCTCCACTCACCGCGAGCACGCGCGCCAGGCCGATTTTCTCGTCCTTCGTCGCCGATTGCAGCGGCGCATAGAGCGCCGTGCGGGTGGTGCCGTCGCGCGCCAGTTCGGTCAGGAATGGCAAGGCTTCCCCTTTGTAGGCGCTGGAATTCAGATTATTGATCAGGTATTGCAGCGGGCTGAATTCGCTGATTTCGGTCCGCCCCAGCATCACCAGGGCGAACGCCAGGGAAATCCGCGGCGACGTTTTGCCTTCGTCCTTCCACGCCTGTTCGAGCGTCCCCGCGTCCGCCGGATCGCGCAGGCGCGCAAAGCCTTCGGCGGCGGCGCCGCGCATCTTCTCGTCCTTGTCGTTCAGGTACTGTTGGTAGATTCCGCGGCTCTTCGGGTCGGGCAGCATGGCGATCGCGCCGAGCGCGGCGCGCCGCACTTTGGCATCCTTGGCGCGCTTCAGCACTTCCATCAGGTCCGGCACCGCCTCGCGATTGCGCAATAGTCCGGTGGTCTCAATGGCGGCGATCTGCACCTTGGAATTCAGGTCGCGGAGAAGGAACGTTATCTTCGGGCCCGCCGATTCGTCGCGGATCTTCTGCATGGCGACCAGTGATTCGTACAGCACATCGGTATCCTTGGTGCGCAGCGCCAGAACCAGATCGGGCACGGCACTCTTGCCGCGCAGAATACCCACCGCGCGCGCCGCGTTGGCGCGCGCCGGCATGCTGCCGCCGCCAGAGACCAGCGCACCGAGCGCGGCGATGGCGTCGGGGCGCGCCGTGACGTAGGGGTCCACCACCTCGTCGTTGGTATCGGTGAATCTGCCCTTGATGCTGCTGCCCACGCGTTTAATGGAAGAGCCGAAGCCGGTTTGCACGTACCCGGGCAAGTAGAAGTTAACCAGGCCATCGGTGGCCTGGATCTGCACTTCGGCCTCGTTATCGCGCGTGGCCAGAATCAGCGCGTCCAGGGCGCGCGCGCCGGTCAGTTGCCGGACGGCTTCCACGCGGACGTCGGTATTGGGGTTCTTGAGGAGCTCGGTAAGCTGCGGGATGGCCGCGCTGCCGCGCTTGCCGATCTCCCGGACGTCCTTGGGACGGACATCCTGAGCGGCGGCGGAAGCGATCAGGGCGAAGGCCGCAAGACAGAAGCGCATATTCGTATTATCTCGTGAGATAAGACGCGATCCGCGCGGGAAAAGTCCGGAAAACAGAATGGGAAGACTAATCGGGAGAAAACGCCCGCACCTTCCGGGATTCACATCGCTACTGCGCGGACCTGAAAGGGCGCGGGTGGCCTTTGCGGCCGGGAGCCAGACGCTCGACCCTGGCGCCGCGTGATATGCTGAATCCGGATGTTTGGACGACACCGTAAAGCCCGTGTTTTGTTTGGACTGTCCGACGTCCTCTTGGCCGC
>JADGNS010001015.1 GCA_017883355.1 Candidatus Solibacter sp. | reverse complement strand
CTGTCAGGCTATTTGTCGCCCGAACCACGCAGTTTCTGCGATTCGTCGAGCATCCTGCGCCCTTCCTCGGTCTTGCCCGCCTGCATCAGGACCTGACCGAGCATGTAGTGCGCCTGGTAGTTGGCGGGATCCATTTTGATGGCGCGCCGCAGCATTCCCTCGGCCGACGCCAGGTCCTGTTTCTTTAAATAGGCCTTACCAAGCAAGATGTAGGGTCCGCTGTAGTCCGGATTGAGCCAGACGGAACGCTGCAACGGGGGGATGGCGCCATCCCAATCCTCGCGGCGCGTGTAGGCGTCGCCGAGTTTGTAGTGAGCCATCGCGAAGCCGGGGTTGACGGCGATCTCCTGCCGCATCTCTTCCATGCCCTTGTCGAGCTCGTTGCGGAAGATGGCGAGCATACCAACCAGGTAGTGAGCCTGCGGGATCTTCGGGTCGAGTTCCAGGGCACGGGCTAACTCTTTCAAGGCGAACTCCTCGAATTCCTGCCGGACCATGAACTGGGCGGTCAACAGATGCGCGGCCGCCGATTCGAACGGCACGCCGAACATGGCGGCAAACGCGGCGCGCGATTTCACAGGTTCCCGCTGCTGGATGTAGCAGTTGCCCAACATATAGAACACCTCGTTGATGCGGACCCCATCATCCACCGCCTTCTGGAGCCAGGCGGCGGCTTCCGGCAGACGCGCGGACAGGTAGTAACTCTGGCCGAGTATGACGGCGGACTCGCGATACTCCGGGGTGCCGCGCTTCTCGGTGGCCACGGCGCGTTCCAGCGATTCGATGGTTTTCGCAAACTGCCGCAGCTTGTAAAACTCCACTCCGGCGGCGTGATCGTCCGCAAGCATGGCAAGCAAGAGGAGTATCCCCAACATGCCCCCAGTATAATAAGATTAAGCTCAGCACGATGTGTCGCCGAATCCTCTTCTATGTTGCCTTCCTGTCGATCGCCGCGAATGCCCAAACGGCGGCGCAACTGAAGCGGCAGGCGGAGGCGCTGAAGGCGCGGGGGGATGCCGCCGGGGCGCTGGCGTTGACGGAGAAGGCGGCGGCGGCCGATCCCCGGTCGGGCGAACTGGAGGATGAGATCGGCTTTTTGCTGGCGGTGCTGCAGCGTGGTCCGGAGGCGAAGCCGCATTTTGAACGCGCCATCCTGCTGGAACCCGGCAGCGCCGCCGCGCACTTCCATCTCGGCGTACTGTACTGGCTCGAGAAGGATCCGAACCACGCGATCCCGCTGCTAGAGACGGCCGTCAGGCTCGCGCCGGCGGCTGCCGACTACCACCTCAAGCTGGGTCTTTCGTTTTTTGAAGTCTCCCACTACGAAGAATCGGTGCGCGAACTGAGAATCGCGACCCGGCTGGAACCTCGCAACGGGTCCGCCTGGAACTCGCTGGGCGTATCGCTGCAACAGAGCGGGGCGCTGGAGGAAGCTCGCGACGCTTACGCCAAGGCGGTGGAATTGAACCCTAACGACCTCATTGCGCGCAACAGCTACGGGTTCATGCTGGTACAACTCCGGGAGCCGGAGAAGGCGATGGCGCAGTTCCGGAAGGTGCTGGAGATCGACGCGGTCAACGCGGGCGCCATGATCAATATTGGATTCACCTACCTGCAGACCGGCGAATACCGCAAAGCAGAGGAGCATTTCCGTTCCGCCATCAAAGTGGACCCGGGCTCGGCGGTGGCGCACTACGATCTCGGGCTTTCGCTGAAGCAGCAGGACGATCTGGAGAGCGCGAAGAAGGAATTCGGGGAGGCGATCCGGCTGGATCACGATTTGCCGGAAGCCCACTACACGCTCGGCATGACGGTGTGGCAACTGGGCGATTTTGAGGAAACGGCGAAGCAGATGCAGGCGGCCATCGCGCAGCGGCCCGATTACGGACAGGCTCATTATCTGCTTGGCTCGGCACTCAAGCAAAAGGGCGACCTCGACGGTGCTTTGAAAGCGTTGCGGGAGGCGGCGCGCCTGCTGGCTGACGACCCGGGGCCACCCAACATGGTTGGTCAGATTCTTCGGATACAGGGTGATCTGGAAGGCAGCAAGGTGGCGTTCGCCGAGGCCGCGCGGATCAAGCAGAAGAAGGAAGCCGAACTGGCTGAAAAGCTGCGCCAAAAAAGGTAGCGCTTACAGCCGGAGCGAGCGAAAATCCTACTCCGCATTTGTGTATTTTTTCACCAATTTTAGGTTCGCTGTCTCGATGTAACACTATGAGACAGAAGAACCGGCCTAATATGATCGAATTAGTCTTGACCCGGAAATGAAAGAAGTTATATAGTCAGTTCAACCATTTAGTGTTCTGGGGCTGGCCGACTCGATTCAGGAGTTGGCCTATTTAAGAAAAGAAGCACTACAGAGAGAGGGGATACGTCATGTCAAGGCTTCGTCGCTGCATGCTCCTGGCCGGAATAGCGTTCGCGCTGGGCTCCGCCGCCTCGGTCAGCTACGCGCAACAGGTTTTCGGGAGTATTTTCGGCACCGTAACGGATTCGGCGGGCGCCATAGTGGTCAACGCAAAAGTAGTCATTACGGACGTAAATAAGGGTACGAGATTCGAGGTTGCCACGGATACGGCAGGCAACTACAGCAAACGTCAACTGATTCCGGATACCTACACAGTGACCATTGAGGCCCCGGGCTTCTCGAAGGTCGCGTCCGGCAATATGGAAGTCCACGTGGACGAAGCGGCCCGCTACGACGCGGCCATGCGAGTCGGCGACGTGTCCACGGAAGTCGAAGTGACGGCTACAGCGCCGTTGCTGCAATCCGACCGCGCCGACGTGGCGCAGACGTTTACCTCCAAACAGATCAACGACCTGCCGAATATCGGACGCAACCTGCAGGCGATGGAGCTCTTGCAGCCGGGTTCGGCCAAAATCGGCTGGCAGCA
>JADGNS010001014.1 GCA_017883355.1 Candidatus Solibacter sp. | reverse complement strand
CAGCGCAGGCGCGCCAGAAAGCGATAGGCTTCGCGCAGTTCGGCGGTGGGGTCGGCGGCGCCCTCGCGCAACTGCCCGAGCCAGCACACCAGTTGGTAATCGCGCAGGCCGCCGGGCGTGTCCTTGACGCTCGGCTCCAAATGGTAAAAGGTGCCGGCGTACTTGGTGTGCCGGTCGCGCGTCAGTTGCGCCAGATTGCGTACCAGCGCGTCGCGATTGGCGTGGATGAACCGCGGCAAGCGGTCGGCCAGCCCGGCGTAGAGCGTGCGGTCGCCGGTCAGAAAACGTTGATCCAGCAGGCTGATGTTAAGTTCGGTGTTGGCATCGTGCACCTCCACGCATTCGTCGGGCGTGCGCACCGAATGGCTCATGCGCAGGCCGGCGTCCCACAGATGCTGCAGGAATGCCGAGATCGCCCCCTTCCCGGCCGCCAGGGACCGTTCCGAGGGGAACAGCAGAAGCACGTCGATGTCCGAGTAAGGGAACAGTTGCCGCCTGCCGTACCCGCCCACCGCAAGCACCGCCACACTGCCCGTGACACCGGGAAACAGCAGGCGCTCCGCCGCGTCCGTCACCAGGCGATCCACCTCGGCGGATCGTTCGGCAAGCGCGGTCAGCGCGTCGCCGCTGGCCAGGAAGTTCTGGCGGATGCGCGACGCACTGTCCTTAGATGGCTGATTCGCCGCGGTCGTCATTCCGGATCCGTATGGCTTCCTGCACCTCGTAGACGAAAATTTTGCCATCGCCGATCTTGCCGGTGCGCGCCGCGGCGATTATCGTGTTCAGAATCTCGTCGGTCCGCTCGGAGGGCACCACAAGTTCCACTTTCACTTTGGGCAGCAGATCCACGTTGTACTCCTGCCCGCGGTAAACCTCTTTGTGCCCTTTCTGCCGTCCGTGCCCGCGGACCTCGGTGATGGTCATCCCGTCGATGCCGATGCTCTTCAATGCTTCCTTCACCTCGTCCAGTTTGAACGGCTGGATGACCGCCTCGATTTTCTTCATATGCTCACCGTAACAGGTCTGCCGCTAGTTCTCGAAAACATATCCTTCCTCGTTGTGCATGCTGAGATCCAGGCCGTCGCTTTCCTGCTCTTTGGTGACCCGCAGGCCGATGGTGGCGTCGACGATCTTGAGGATCGCCAGCGTCCCCACGATGGCCAGCCCCCACGCGATGGCGGTGCCCCCCAGTTGGTTAAAGACCTGGCCGCCGTTGCCGTCCACCAGGCCCAGCGGTTGTACTTTGCCGGCCGCGTCTTTCAACCCGTCGTTGATCGCGCTGGTGGCGAAGATCCCGGTGAGCAGCGCGCCCAGCGTGCCACCCGCGCCGTGTACGCCGAAGGCATCCAGCGCGTCGTCATACCCGAATTTGCGCTTCACGCGCGTCACCATGAAGTAGCACGTCACGCCGGCGCAGACGCCGATCAGCATCGCCGGGAACGGCTTGACGAAACCCGATGCCGGAGTGATCGCCACCAGGCCCGCCACACAGCCCGAGATGGCGCCCAGCACGCTCGGTTTTCCGGCGTCCATCCACTCCACACTCATCCACGCCAGCGTGGCGGCCGCGGCCCCGAAGTGCGTGGCCACGAACGCGCTGCTGGCCAGACCGCTGGCCGCCAGCGCGCTGCCGGCATTGAAGCCGAACCAGCCCACCCACAACATGCCTGCGCCGATCGTGCTGATCACCAGGTTGTGCGGCTTCATGGCGTTGCTGGGAAATCCGATCCGCTTGCCCAGATAGATGGCGCAAACCAGCGCCGATACGCCGCTGGTGATGTGCACCACCGTGCCGCCCGCGAAATCGAAGCACGGGATCCTGCCGCCGGAAAATGCGTTGAGCAGCCCGCCCTTGCCCCATACCATGTGCGCCATCGGAAAGTAGACCACCAGCGTCCACAGCACGGTGAAGAGCAGCATGGCGCTGAACTTCATGCGTTCGGCGAAGGCCCCGGAAATCAGCGCGGGAGTGATGATGGCGAACATCAACTGATACACCATGAACGTGGAGTGCGGGATGGTCCCCGCGTAATCCGCGTTGGGCGTGGCGCCCACGCCATCCAGGAACGCGAACTGGAAATTGCCGAAGTAAGGCGAAGATCCACCGAACGCCAGGCTGTAGCCCACCACCGCCCAGATCATCGTCACCACGGCCATCAGAATGAAGCTGTGCATCATGGTTCCGAGCACGTTCTTGCGGCGCACCAGGCCGCCATAAAAGAGTGCCAGTCCGGGAGCGGTCATCATCAGCACGAGGGCTGAACTGACCAGCATCCAGGCGTTATCGCCCGCGCTTTGCGCCGCTTTGGTGGCGGCTTCCATGGCCGCGAGTTTGGCGTTGAGATCGGGTGCGGTCTGCGCCCACACCGCGGTCGGGGCGGCGAGCAGCGCAAACGCGCCAATTCTTGTCAGGAGGTTCATCGTGGGACCAATCCTAATTTTTGGGACAGATTCATTTATTGTCCCTCCCCGGGTTGGGCCACAGAAGATAGAACTTTCTATGGAACGGATTGGATTTATTTATGCGCAGGCGGCTCGGATCGAAGTCGCTAACCCGGCGAAGCCGGAACCAAACAGGAAGACGAGTTCAACGCAGAGACGCAGAGAGCGCAGAGATAAGCGCAGAGAAAACCAAGCACACGTTCAACGCAACCTCCTCGGGTGGGTGCGGAGGAGAGGAGAGGAGATCGTTTCCTCTGCGATCTTTCTCCGCGTACCCCCACCGATGGAGCGAGTCCATCGCACCCTTGACCTTGTTTTTGGTTTTCTCTGCGCTTATCTCTGCGTTCTCTGCGCCTCTGCGTTGAACTCGTCTTCCTGTTTGGTTCCGGCTCCGCCGGGTTAGCGACTCGATCGGAGCCGCCTGCGCATAAATAAATCCAATCCGTTCCATAGAAAGTT
>JADGNS010001013.1 GCA_017883355.1 Candidatus Solibacter sp. | reverse complement strand
ACGGCTTCGCGCTGGCGGAGGGCAACTGGTGGGGCGGCAGCACCAACAAGGGCAACACCATCTACCTGCACATCCTGCGCTGGCCTGCGGACACCATCAGCCTGCCTGCCATACCGCGCAAGATCGTCCGCCACAGCCTGCTCGGGGGCGGCAACGCCATTGTCAAGCAGAGCGAGAGCGGCATTCAAGTGAGCGTACCGGCCGCGCGGCGGCACGCCATCGACACCATCGTCAAGCTGGAACTGGACGGGCCGGCCAACACTCTGCCCGTCCTCCGCCAGGGCTGAAACTCATGACTTCGAAAGAACGAGTTCTCCGCAATTATCACTTTCAGCCGGTGGACCGTTTTACCATTGACTTCTGCGCGGAGTCGAAGGTTTACGCCCTGTTACGGGAACACTACGGCGTGCCGGACGACCTGGCATTGATGGCGTGCCTTCACGTCGATTTCCGCTATCCCAAGCCGAACTGGACCGGCTTTCCGCTGGTGGACGAACAGGGCCGTGTGACGGACTACTTCGGCATCCCGCGCACCGGCGCCGGCGATTTCGGGTACCCGATCGTTCACCCCCTGGCCGAGGTGCAGTCGGTTGCCGAGGTGGAAGCGTACGACAGGTGGCCCACCGCCGACATGTGGGACTACGATCAATACGTCGAAGATTGCAGGCGCTTCGACGAATACGCAGTGTACGGCGGCTCGTGGGCGTGGTTCTTCGAAGCCGCCTGCGAGCTGATGGGCATGGACCGCTTCTTTTTGCTCATCGCCGACAAGCCGGAGGTGGCGCACGCGATTCTGGAACGCGCCACTCGCTTCATGGAGCGGACGAGCGAGATTATGTTCGAGAAGGCCGGCCGTTACATCGACATCTGCTTCACCGGCGACGACTACGGGTTCCAGACCGGGCCGATGATGAGCATGAAGATGTTCCGCGAATTCGTGCAGCCGTATCTGCAGCGCATCTACAACGTCGGCCGGCGCAATGGCAAGCTCATGATGCACCACTCCTGCGGCAGCGTGGCGCGCTGGATTCCCACGTTCATCGAGATGGGGCTCAATGTCCTGGAACCTATCCAGGTGGGGGCTGCCTGCATGAACCCGCGCGAGCTGGCTGCGCTGTACGGCGGCAAGCTCTGTTTCCACGGCTCCATCGACACGCAGGGTACGCTGCCGTTCGGTACGCCCGAGGACGTCCGCCGCGAGGTCCGGGAGCGTGTGGAGACGTTTCTACCTTACGGCGGCTTCACCATCGGACCGTCGCAGCATCTCATGACCGATATTCCGGTCGCCAACATCGTTGCCATGTACGATGCCGCGTGGGAATATGCGTGGTTGGCCGGCGCCGTGGACCAGGGTCTTCGCCGCGCGTAGGCCGAAGGAGCTGTGCATGCCGCTTTCCGGCTGTATCTCCCGCCGTTCGTTTCTCGCAGCTGCCACGCTCGCCGCCGCGCGGGCCCAGACCAGGCGGACCGTTTTCGTGGTCCCGAATTTCCACCCGGCCAGCTGCGGGTGGCTGACCAATTTCTCCATGGAGCGCGTCTACTGCGCCAACTCTTACTTCGATCACCTGGACCGCGTCCGCGACGACCCGAGCTACTCCTTTGCGCTCTCCGAGTGCAACAACATGATCGCCATGATGAACTTCAAGCCGGAGCGCACCGCCGAATTGAAGTCCGCCATCCGCGCGGGGCGGGTGGAACTGGTGAACGCGTTCTTTCTGGAGTCCACCGTCAATCTGTCTGGCGGCGAGGCACTGGTCCGGCTTGGGATCGAGGGGTTGCGCTGGCAGCAGGAGGTGTTCGGCGTGCGGCCCAGGTTCGCCTGGTGCATCGACGTCTGCGGTACGCATCCGCAGATGGCGCAGATTGCCGCGGGGCTGGGACTGGAGGCATACGTCTACACGCGCGGCAACACCACGGGATCGGAGATTCACTGGCTGGAAGCGCCGGACGGCACGCGCATACTCGCCATCGCGCCGGGGCACTACTCGGATTTGGGTGACATTTTCGCCGCTACGGGTCCCATGACGCCTGCGCAGATCACCGCGTTGAAGAAACAGGTGGACGACCGGACGAAGATCACGCCCAACGGGGCTCCAGTGCTGGCCATCGGAGGTAATGGCGATTACAACCTGGCGCCGAAACGCGCCGATTACCCGTCCGCCTTCCTCAAGGAGTGGAAAGAGATCGACCCATCGACGGAGTTCCGATTCACGACAATAGCGAAGTACTTGGATGAGGTGGCACCGAAGCTGAAGGCGGGAACGATGAAGATCCCCGTGATGCGCGGAGGCACGGGCTACTTTTTCCATTCGTTCTGGATCGAGTGTCCGAGGGTGAAGACTTCGTACCGGCGGTGCGAGCACGTTTTGCAGGCGGCCGAAATGCTGGCGGCAGCGGCGAGCCTGAAGACCAATCACGCCTATCCGGCGGAGTCGTTATATCACTCCTGGCTGCAAATGTTCCTCAATATGGACCGCAACACGCTGTGGGGCGCGGCGGGCGGCATGGTGTTCGAGCACGAAAAGTCGTGGGATGTCGCGGACCGTTTCCGGCACGTGGAGGCGGCTTCACGGACGGTGCTGCGGGAGGCGGGCGCGGCGCTTGCCGGAAAGGCGGCGGGTGTGACGCTGTTCAATCCGCTGAACTGGCGGCGGGAGGATCCGGTTGTGCTTGCCGCTGCCGACGTACCGGCAGGGTTGCCTGCCGAAGCGCTTGCGGAAGGCCTGGCGCTCTGCCGGCCATCGCTCGACCCGGTGTCGCTGACGCCAGGGCGAAGAGCAACGGGGAAACCCGAGGCGTCAAGCTCTATCGCGCTGCCGGAGCAGATCGAGAACCGGTTCTACTCGGCGAAGATCGACGCCGCGAATGGTGCGCTGGTGAGTCTCAAGCTGAAGCCCTCGGG
>JADGNS010001012.1 GCA_017883355.1 Candidatus Solibacter sp. | reverse complement strand
GGATGTCATCCGCGAGGCCTTCAACAATGCCAAGGTCTACAAGGCCGAGTGGGACGCTTACGATACCAGGAAGACCGGCATCCCGCCGCGCAAGGATTTGCAGATGGAAGCTCTCAAGGAAGTTCTGGAAGGCAAGCGCTACGTGCACGCGCACTGTTACCGCGCCGATGAAATTCTCATGCTGCTGCGCATCGCCGACGACTACGGTTTCAAGATCCGCACCTTGCAGCACGTGCTGGAAGGCTACAAGGTCGCCAAGGAAATCGCCGCTCACGGCGCCGGTGCGTCCACGTTCAGCGACTGGTGGTCTTACAAGATGGAGGCTTTCGACGCCATCCCGCATAACGCCGCCATCATGCAGAAGAAGGGCGTGCTGGTTTCGCTCAACAGCGACGATGCGGAACTGATGCGCCACCTCAACAGCGAAGCCGGCAAGGCCATGAAGTACGGCGGGCTCAGCGAGACCGAAGCCCTCGCCATGGTCACGCTCAACCCCGCCAAACAGCTCGGCATCGAAAGCAGAGTGGGCTCGATCGAAGTCGGCAAGGATGCGGATCTGGTGATCTACGACAAGTTCCCGCTCTCCGATTACGCCAAGGTACAGAAGGTGCTGATCGATGGCACGGTCTACTTCGACCGCGACAACGAAGTCAGCAGCCGTCCCGCCAGGCAGGCCGAAAAGCAGAAGCTGATCGATAAGGAAAAACAGAATCAGCAGCGCACTCCGCCGGGCGCGCCCACCAGGAGGGTTGGACAGTGAGATTCCTCGGAGTTTTATTCGGTTGCACCGTCGCCCTGGGCGCGCAGACCATCGTCATCCGCAACGTGGATGTGTACCCGGTGAACGGCGCGGAACTCAAGGGCGTCACGGTGGTGCTCGAAGACGGCAAGATCGGCGAGATCGGCGCCAAGATCGTTCCCGCCAAGGGCGCGCGCATCATCGAGGGCAAGGGCCTGCGTGTGTATCCGGGGATGATCGATTCCGGCACCGAACTCGGCCTCTCGGAAGTCTCCGCGGTGCGGGAGACGGTGGATAGCGGCGAACTCGGCGAGTTCATGCCGCAGTTGCGCGCGCTGAGCGCCGTGAACCCGGAGAGCGAACATTTCGGCGTGGTGCGCGTCAACGGCATCACGAGCGTCATGACCTTCCCCTCCTCGGGCGGCGGCGGCGGTGGTGGTGGCGGCGGGCGCTTCGGCGGCGGCGAACGCCAGTACATCTCCGGGCAGGCAGCCCTCATCCACACCGATGGCTGGACGTGGGAAGACATGGCCATCGACCGCACGGCGGCGGTGCACCTGATTTTTCCCACCCTCGGCGGACGCGGTGGACGCGGCGGCGGGGCTCTCCCAGACGCGATTCTCGAAATGATCCCCGGCGCGACGGGCGCCACCGGTTTCACGGCGGCCAAGCGCACCTACGATCAGCAGGTGGCCAAGATCACCGAGTTCTTCGACCAGGCGCGGCAGTATCAGAAAGAGCGCGCCGCCAAGGTCCCCGGCTTCAAGCCCGTGCTCAAGATGGAAGCCATGATGCCGATTTTGGAGGGCAGGGTTCCCCTGGCCATTTCCGCGGCTCGCGCCAGCGTGATCCACGATGCCATCGCGTTTGCTGAAAAGCAGAAGATCAAGATCGTGATCCTGCAGCCGCGCGATATCGCCAAGGCCGGAGCCGAACTGAAGGCGAAGAACATCCCGGTGATTCTGGGCCGCGTGCTGGCGCTTCCCGAACAGGAAGACGATCCCTACGATGGCGCGTTCACCCAACCGGCCGAAGCCTACAAAGCCGGGGTGAAATTCGCCTTCGGCACCTTCAACAACGAATTCGTGCGCAACCTGCCGTACCAGGCCGCCACGGCGGTGGCGTTCGGTTTGCCGTACGAGGAAGCTTTGAAGGCCGTCACCATCAATGCCGCCCAGATCTGGGGCCACGCCGGCGATATCGGTTCGGTGGAAAAGGGCAAAGTGGCCGATGTGATCGTCACTACCGGCGACCCGCTGGAAGTCTCCACCCAGGTGAAGCACGTCTTCATCAAAGGCAAGGAAGTTCCGCTGGTGAACAAGCAGACGCGGCTCTACGAGAAGTACATGTCGCGCCAGTGATCAGGTGAAAAGCAGCCGCAAGGACGGTCGCTGTCCGAGCTTCGCTGGGATGGACAAGGCAGAGCGTTATCCCACAGCCCCGACGAAGAATGTACGCGCGGTACTCCGCGTGCAGCAGATGGGGATGTAATGCTGCGCGCCTTCTGCATCCTTATAGCGATGGCAGTACCGATACGGGCCCAGTTCTTTGGCCTCGCCACTCCGGCTAGTGGGTCCACGGTCTATTTCGCCACGCCGCTGCGGCTCAGGGATACAGTGCAACCGGACTACGGAAAGCTCTTCCGCGTGGGGGCGAGCGGTCTGAGTTTGCAGGAATCCCGCCCTTATCAAGCGGCCGCGCCGCTGCCCTCCGGCATCGCGGCAGTGGGCCAGATCAGCTTGAGCAATGCGTACGACTTGCAGGCTGCAGGCGTTTCGTCGGATGGCCAGGTCCTGGCGGCGACGGCCCGGCGGGACTGCCTCGACGTCCAATCGCTCTGCGCCAAGCGACATTTGGGTTTTGTGACAACCATAACCGCGTCCGGCAGTTCCCGCGACTACGCCGACTTGCTTCACCTGAGCGCGAACGGTAAATGGGCATTCGGTGGAACCGGAACGCCGCACTTCAGCTCGGACTACGGCTATCTGGTGAATCTGACGACCGGCGAGCAAACCACGATAAGTCTGTCCATTGACACCTTCCAAGTGGCCGCTAGCGGGCGTCCGGTCGCCAACGATGGCACCGCCGTGTTCTCGGACAGCCGCGCCGTGGTAGTGCTCGAAGGCTCGCAAGTCCTTCGCATCCCCACCCAAAACAACGATCAGCCGGTGGACG
>JADGNS010001011.1 GCA_017883355.1 Candidatus Solibacter sp. | reverse complement strand
CTTTGAGCAGCTTAGCGGCAACCGTCGCCGTAATTTGGGTGTTATCTTGCGCGGGATTGTATTCCACGATGTCGGCGCCGGCGATTTTCCCGGTGATGGCCTGAATGTGCGCAAGGGCTTCCCTGACCGACATGCCTCCGGGCTCGCGATGCGAGATGCCGGGCGCAAAGGCAGGATCGAGCGCGTCCATATCGAACGAGATGTAGACGGGGCCATCGACTTTCATACGGTCGAGCGCGGGCAACTGTCGCATCTCGATGACTTCGACGCCGAATTTCTTGGCTTGCTCGCGTTGATGTCCGTTGATGGTGCGGATGCCGATCTGGATCAGACGCTTGGCTGCGCCCTCTTCCATGATGCGAGCAAACGGGCAAGCATGTGATAGCCGGTTGCCTTCGAGTTCATCGTAGAGGTCGGGGTGGGCATCGAAGTGGAGAATGGTCAGTCCGGGAACATGCTTACCGAAGGCGCGAACAATTGGCAGCGTAATGGAGTGGTCTCCGCCCAGGCACACTGGACGCAGGCCCTTGTCGAGTAGTTCGCCGACCTTCGTTTCGATCGCAGGAAAGGGCTCCTGGAAAGTGAATTTCAAATCGCCGGCATCGCAGTATGCACCTTCGGCGCCAAGGTCGACACCCGTTTCTGTCCACGAGTTCGCCGACATGGAATTGAAGGCCACGCGGATGATCGGCGGCGCTCCGGCCGCTCCACGCAACCAGGAAGAGTTGGCATCGAATGGGACGCCCAGAATGACCGGGGTTCCGGGCTTGGCCGCGTCGGGACGATGTGTCATGAGAATATTCCTCGGCTTTCAGAATAATCTCGGCGAGTGCATCTGGCTGTGATCGGCGACACAGCCATTCTCCAGCATTGGCCGGACGTGGAGCCCATAGTTCCATTTCTCCGACCGAATCGGCCACACAGGACAGATCATCCGTTATTCTATAGAAGACCTCTTATGGCTACTTCAACTCGGAATACTAGCGGGGGCGCGGCCCCTGCCATCATTCAAAACTACGAACGGGAACGTGTGTTTGGGCTGTTCCGGCAATTTGGATATCTGGAGGCCGAACTGAACCCGCTCGGCCTGCTGCCTCCGCAACCGCATCCGGACCTGCAGATCGACAACGAGTGGGCGCGGGAAGCGCGGCGCATTTATTGCGGAAGCGTAGGCGTGGAGTTCATGCACATCGCCGACCCGGAGCGGCGGCGCTGGATTCAGGAACGCATCGAGGCCGAACCGGCGGCAGTCGACCAGACGCGCGCGCTGGATCTGCTGTTGCGCGCCGAACTGTTTGAGCAAACGCTGCAGCATCGCTATCTGGGCAACAAACGATTCTCACTCGAAGGCAACACCTCCTTGTTGCCGGCGATGGATGAGGTTCTGGACGTAGCCGGCGAGCGCGGTGCGGTGGAACTGGTGATGGGCATGAGCCATCGCGGGCGGCTGAACGTCATTATTCATTTGGCAAGACGCCCGCCGGAGCAGGTGTTTGCGGAATTTGAGGATGTGGACCCACGCAGCGTATTGGGATCGGGCGACGTGAAGTACCACATGGGCGCGACCGGTGAATACGTCACCAAGAGCGGGAAAAAAATTCATATCCACCTGGCGTCGAATCCCAGCCACCTCGAAGCGGTGGATCCGGTGACGGTGGGACGCACTCGCGCCAAGCAGGACCGCGCCGGCGAAGGCGGCAAGGCGAAGTATCTGCCGGTGCTGGTGCACGGCGACGCCGCGTTCGCGGGGCAAGGCATCACGGCGGAGACGCTGAATTATGCGGACCTGGCCGGCTACACCGTGGGCGGGACGATCCACGTAATCGTCAACAACCTGATCGGGTTCACGACGAATGCCCGCGAGGAGCATTCCTCGCGCTTCTCCGCGCAACTGGCGCGGCGGCAGGCGATTCCGATCTTTCACGTGAATGGTGAAGACGTGGATGCCGTGATGCGGATCGCGCGCATCGCAACCGAGTACCGCTACAAATTCGGCACGGACGTGGTCGTGGACCTGTTCGGCTACCGGCGCCACGGGCACAGCGAGGTGGACGATCCCACGGTGACGCAACCGCTGATGTATAAGGCGATCAAAGGGCATCCGCCGCTGTATCAGATTTACGCCAAACAAATCGGCATGAATGATGACAATGTCGCCGAGCGAGTGAGCACGGTCAAGAGCGAGTACGAGGCCGCACAGAAGAGCGCGACGCAGTTCACCAAGAAGCTGTTGATGCGCGATCTTCCCAAGTACTGGGACGACTACTTCGGAGGCCGCTACAAACCGGATTACGAGCAACCCACGGGCGTCGCGCGCGAGGAGTTGCTGGAACTCACCGAGCGTTTGACCACGTATCCGGAGGGTTTCCACATCCACCCGAAGGTGAAGAAGTTGCTGGAGCAGCGGCAGGAGATGGGGACGGGCAAGAAGCCGGTCGACTACGGCATGGCGGAGGCGCTGGCTTTTGCGAGCCTGGTCAAACCTAGGCTGGGGAAGCAGGGGATTCCGGTGCGCCTCAGCGGGCAAGACACGCGGCGCGCGACGTTCAATCAGCGGCACTCGGTGCTGCTGGATATTGAGGATGAGACGGAATACTTTCCGCTGCGCCACATTGCGCCGGGCCAGGCGGCGTGCGATATCTACGACTCGGCGCTTTCGGAAGCGGGCGTGATGGGATTTGAATACGGCTACAGCCGCGATTATCCCGAGGCGCTGGTTCTGTGGGAAGCGCAGTTTGGCGATTTTGCGAACGTTGCGCAGGCGGTGATCGACCAGTTTGTGTGTGCGGGCGAGGACAAGTGGAACCTGCTGTCAGGTCTGGTGCTGTTGCTGCCCCACGGCTACGAAGGGCAGGGTCCGGAGCATTCGAGCGCGCGCATCGAGCGATTTCTGCAACTGGCGGCGCGCGATAAT
>JADGNS010000100.1 GCA_017883355.1 Candidatus Solibacter sp. | reverse complement strand
GATCGTATCCAACTCCGGCACCGAAGGCGCCATCGTCGTCGATAAGGTCCGCGAGAACGAAAACCCCAACTTCGGCTACAATGCGCAGACCGATACCTATGAAGACCTGGTAGCGGCGGGCGTCATCGATCCGACCAAGGTGACCCGCTCGGCCCTGCAGTACGCCGCGTCCATCGCCGGCCTGATGCTGACCACCGAAGCCATGATCGCCGATATTCCCGAGAAGAAGTCGGCTCCAGGCGGTCCCGGTGGCGGACACGGCCCCGAGATGGATTACTAAGCACCTCGATTGCAGTGAACCTTCGCCGCGCTCCCGAAAGGGGGCGCGGTTTTTTTATTTGCTGCGCCGCTTCCCCAGCGTCATCGCCGACCACGTCTCATCCACCGCGCACACCTTATAGTCCACCAGGCCGAATTCCTTGGCCATCTCGCGAATCCGCACCATGGTCAGATCGCTGGGCGCACCCGACGCCTTCTTCGGCCACAGCACCCACACCCGCCTGCCCTTGCGCATCATGCCCGCCAGTTCGGGCAATTCGCGGCCCAGCGCCGCCGACTTCCGGAAGAAGATCATCACCACATCGGCTTCATCCACCTCCTTTTCGATGCGCACCCCCGGCAGGTCGAACCCCTGCGGAGCGTGCAGCACCGCCAGCCGGGAGGATTCGCCGATGCCGAGTTTGGTCAACAGTGGCGTGCCCGGATCGCGCGGCGGAGCGCCTTCGCTCGGCCCATTGCGGATCGCCCCGCGGATCGCCGCCGCGGCCTTCGCCCAGGTGGTGTACTCCGCATCGGGCAGAACGGCTCGCACCTGCGCGGCCTTGTCCGGATCGCCTTCCACGAAGACCAGCGGGATCGAGCGCAGCGTCTTCTGCTGCCGCAGCAGGACGCCCATGGCCTTGCCGTAGGACGGCAGCCGGGTCAGGTCGATCAGGATGGCATGCGGCGGATCCTGGCGGATGCCGCGGAAGCCCTTGGCCCCGAGACTCATGTAGGGTGTCGCGTCAAAACCGAGCGCACGCAGCCGCGACGCCCGTTCGGCGCCCTCGGCGAGATCCCTGTGAATCACCAGGACCCGCGTCACGCCAGTCCTCTACGCCCTTACCACTCCGGAGACGGGCAGCAGGCGGCTGCGGATCTGGTTCATCACGTCGCTCGCCAGGAACGGCTTGCGGAGTACGGGGAAATCGTGCTCCTCGCAGAGCGCTTCCTCCTCCGGCGGCAGAATCGTCCCCGTCATCACGATCACCAGCATCTGCGGCACGGATTGCAGAAATTCGACGCCCAGTTCGACCCCGTTGCCGTCCGGCAACATGTAATCCAACAGGGCGGCGTTGGGCTTGTGTTCCTGCATCAGGCGCTTGGCCTCGGTGGCGTTTTCGGCCGTGAGCAGCTTCCAGCCGGCGTCGGCCATCAGCCGCTCCAGGAAGCGCAGCAGGTCGCGATTGTCGTCCACCAGGAGTACGGTCGGGTGCGCCGGACCGATCGCCCCGTCGCCGTCCTGCGAGCGCAGGTTGAGTTTGCCGTCTTCCCCCAGTTCCGCGCGGACCAGCGCCCCCGGGCTGATCTGGTTGGTGGCCACCATGGTGGCCAGGGGCTGCGTCAGGAAACGGTGGATGGTACGGTTCAGTTCGCGCGCGCCGTATTCCGCGCTGGTGCCCTTCTTCAGCAGGAATTGGCGCGTCTCGAAAGGCACATCCAGCGTGAAGCTGCGATTGGCCAGCCGCGTGTTCACGTGGTTTTGCAGGTCCACGATGTGCTGATCCAGAATGGTGGACAGCGATTCCACCGTCAGCGGCTGATAGGTGATGATGCAATCGATACGGTTGACGAACTCCGGCGAGAAACGCTTGCGAACCGCGCCCAACCCGATACCCTGGAGCTTGTGCGTCAGGTCCGCGCCTTCGGCGCCGCGCACCGATTGAAACCCGAACTCCGGATTGATCTCGCGCATCATTTCGCGCGATCCCAGGTTGCTGGTCAGAAACACCAGGCTCTTTTCGAAATTCACCGTCGAGTTGTCGCCCAGCCGCAGGACGCCCTTATCCAGCACGCCCAATAGCAGCCGGGTCATCGAAGGCGCGGCTTTTTCGATTTCGTCAAACAGCACCAGCGAGAGGTTACACTTCTCGCTGGCCACCGCATTCAGCTTCTGCTGCGTCAGCATGGGCTGGGTTTCGCGGTGCCCCAGGTATCCCGGCGGCGCGCCAATCAGTTTCGCCACTTCGTGTTCCATCTGGAACTCGCCGCAATCCACCTTGAGTACATTCTTCTCGCTGCCATGGAGCACGTCCGCCAGCGCTTCGATGGTTTTTGTCTTTCCCGTGCCGGTAGGCCCCAGCAGGAGAAATACCCCTACCGGACGGCCCTCCGGCGCCAGGCCGGCCTGGAACATCTGAATGTAGGGGACAATCAACCGCGTGGCCGCGGGTTGCCCGACTACCTTTCGCGACAAGACTGCTGCCAGGTCCTCCAGTGGGATGTCGGACTGCTTACGCGGCCGGCTGGGCGGGCTCTTAGGCTTTTCCATGTTACTCTCCGCCTTGAGTATAGCGGTGGCGAGTTTCTTAACCCGGGGGCGCGGACGCTCTCCAGGACGCTCAGGCTCTTTCATGAAAAACCCCTTTGCCTATGCAATTCAGCAATTTACCAGGGAGCACACGGTCACGCAAATTATTTCTAATGTTGCTGTGACTAGCCCCATACCCGTCTTGTACCATGCTGCGCACAAGGCGTGTGGGCTGGTTCACACCAAAGCGGTGTGGGACGTGGATTTCTTGGATGGGAATGGCACCGGATCGAAGGGCTATCGGTGCCGGAAAGTAATGCGGCCCTTGGTCAAATCGTAGGGGGACAATTCCAAGGTGACCTTGTCGCCTGCCAGAACCCGGATGCGGTTGCGCCGTAATCGGCCCGCCAGGTGTGCCAGAACTACGCGCTCGTGTTCCAGTTGTACGCTGAAAAGTCCGCTCGGGAACTTCTCCAACACCGTACCGGTTACTTCTATGCTGTCCTCTTTGCTCATAAACCTCCGAAAGTGAGATGGGCGGGCCGGAGAAAACCTACTTGCCGGTACAATCCCCGGCCCGCGGCTGCGAGTTAAGCCGCTGTGACGTTGGTAGCCTGTAGACCCTTGGGGCCCTTCGTCACTTCGAACTCCACCCGGGAGCCTTCATCCAAGGAGCGATATCCCTCCGTTTGGATCGCCGAGAAGTGTACGAAGACGTCCTCTCCGTTCTCCCGCTGGATAAAGCCGTAGCCCTTGGCTGCGTTAAACCACTTCACTGTTCCTTTTTCTTTCATCTGCCTATATTCCTTCTTAACGTAGTACTAATCTGCACCGAATCTGCGACGCGCCCGACAACAAAAAAGGGGACTGCGGAATGGACTCACGCAGCCCCCTCTCAAACTCTGTACGAAGCGGAAAACAAGAGTCAAATGCTTTACCATTATACAACAGGAGCCAAATGCGCCCGACGCCCTCATTGTGATTACCTTCGAGTTCTACCGTTTCCGGTTCCATTTCCGCGCCCTCGATCAGGTCCACTTCCCACGGGGCAAAAGCGCCAACGTGGTGCGCGGCGCTTTTGGCACCGTCCTGCGCGATGCCGTACCCCCCGACGTCTACACGCGCCTCTTCGAGCCCGGACGCTCCCTCGGCGCCGCCCCGAGCGGCCTCGCCGACTGGCCCCGCCCCTTCGTCCTTCGCGTGGCCCACCTCGACGGCCTCACCGTCCCCCCCGGCGACAGCTTCTACCTGGACGCCCATGTCTTCGACCTACACAAGCCCACCCTGGTCCACTTCCGCGCCGCACTCAGCCGCCTCGCCGAAAAAGGTCCCGGCCCGGGACGCGGGCGCGCCGAGCTGGAACGTACCGAACAACTCGACGCGGCGGGCGTCGCCCAAGCCGTCTGGGAAACCTCCCTCGCCCCGCTCGTCGCCAGCCTGGACCCGGAGCCGTCCCCCGTGGAAAGCGTGACCGTCCGCTTCCAGACGCCTACCGAGCTCAAGAGTGCCGGCGGCCTGGCCGAACGCCCCGAGTTTCCCATCATCTTCGCCCGTCTGCGCGACCGCATCAGCACGCTGCGCTCGCTCTATGGCGCCGGCGCCCTGGACATCGATTTCAAAGGCCTGGGTGAGCGCGCCGCGCACATCGAGTTGCGCCGCGGCGATCTCGCCTGGGAGCGGGTCAAACGCAAGAGCGGCCGCACCGGCCAGGTCCACCCCATCGGCGGCTTCACCGGCGAGGCGGAATACGCCGGCAACCTCGCCGAATTCCTCCCCTGGCTCCGCGCCGCCCGCTGGGTGGGCGTCGGCCGCCAGACCGTCTGGGGCAAAGGCGATATGCGCGTGCTCTAAGAAAAGCAGTTTCTCGCCAAGACGCCAGGATCGCAAGGAAGAAAAATCACCGTTTTGCGAAGCGTCCTTGGGTGGGCGCAGGCGGTTTCGTGCGCCACGCCCGCTCGCGGGCCGAACTGCTTCAAAGATGGCTTCCTGAGCCGTTACTCCTCTTCAGTTTTTCTTTGCGATCTTAGCGCCTTGGCGAGAAACTGCTTTCCCTCATCCCGTGCGCGTGAACACCAGCACCACCGCCGACACTGTCAGCAGCGCAATCACCATCAGGATCGCCCGGCGCCGCGCCGGCGTCAGCCACTCCATCGCCGTCGCCGCCGCTTCCGTCGCCATCAGCGTTTGCATCCATCGCCGCTGTGCCGGACCCGGCACGTGGCGCATCGCTTTCGCGATCTGCCGCCGTCCGCGGCGGTCCGCAATCAGGATCGTCGCCGAATTCGCCCCGTTCGTCGACTTCAACAGCCGCGTCCGCAACCCGGCCGGCACCTCTTCCACCGAACGGTATACCTGGTCCGTCCCGCTGGCCGAAATCAGCACCGTGGACGTCTGAAACATCCCCGACGCTTTCTCGTTGACATCGCCGCAATGCGGGCATCGCGTCTCGAATTCTTCGACCTTCTTGTGGCAGCGGCGGCACGTCATCGGGCGGCAACCTTCGGGGCCCTGGCCTTCTCTTTCGCGGTCCCCAACTCTCCTCCTACATTATCCAGCACAATCTGGATAAATCCCAGTGCCGCTTTGGACAACGCCTTGTCCTTACGGTAAATCAGTCCCAAACGCCGCACCATCGGTTCGGGGGCCAGCGGAATCGACCGCAACTTGCCGGCCGCAATCTCCGCGCGGCAGTTCGACACCGCCACGAAGCTTACCCCCAATCCCGCGATCACGAAGTGCTTCATCATCTCCGTGGAATCCAGTTCCATCGAGATGCGAACGTCATCTTCCACCACTTCCAGCCACTCGTTCAGGCGCGTGCGCGTCTTGCCGTACTTGGGCAGCACCAGGTAAAACTCCGTGACGTCCTGTGCCGTCACCGATGCGCGCCCGGCCAGCGGATGGTCCGCCGGCACGATCAGCCGGATCTCGTCCCGGTGAACGTTCACTACCTGCAGGCGCTTCTCTTCCACCGGCAGTTGCACCAGCCCGAAATCGGCCGAGTTTTCCATCACCGCTTCCACAACCCGGGAGCCGTAGCTGCGCAGTACCTGCAATTGCACCGACTGGAACTGCTCGCGATACTCCGAAAACACCTTGGGGAGTACGTAAATGCACGTCGCTTCGTTGCCCGCGATTACCAGTTCGCCCCGCGGGTTGGTCTCCAGTTCCGCGATCGCGTCCTGCGCGCGGCGCCGCAAATCCAGCATCTGCTCCGCGTACTCGGCGAAAATCTTGCCCGCCGTGGTCAGCGAGATCCGGCTGCCGAACCGTTCGAACAGGTCCGCACGCAGTTCCTGCTCCAGTTGCCGCACCTGCGCGCTGATTGCCGGTTGTGTCCGGTAACAGGTCTGGGCGGCTTTGGAGAAACTCTTCAGCCGGACGATCTCCAGAAACGTGTGGAGCTGATCGAAGTCCATAATTTACCGAATCCCCCCACGGCCCGGTTCTCAGTTTCCGCTCCAGAGGAGCCCTGCCACCCCGCCCAGAGGCTCAGTCAAATTTCAAATCGGCCGCATAGAAAAGTTCAATTTCCCCTGCGCCGGTACGTTTGGTAACTATTATAACAAGGGGTCCGGGCGGTGCGGATCGGATAATGGGATTGGCGAACGCGTATTCGTCTCGTGGTCATAGACGCTGCTCCCCGCACCATGGCCCGGCTCCAGACTGGTAGCATTGCCCTGTGCGCCCTTTGTTGCTGTTGCTTCTTGCCTCTTCTCTTCCTGCGCAATCCGGCGAAAATGTTCTGCTCGTAGTCAACCGGAACGTTCCCGTTTCCCGCCAGATCGCCGACTACTACCGCCCCCGCCGCTCCGTCCCGCTGAAAAACGTCTGCACCATCGATACCACCGGCGAGGAAGAGATCCAATGGGGGGTCTACGAACAACAGATCGAGCGCCCCATCGGCGAGTGCCTCAAGCGAGCCGGCCTGGTCGACCAGGTGCTCTACATCGTCACCACCATGGGAGTTCCGCTCAAAGTGGATGGCCCCGGGTCCCGCGACCTCTCCGAGCGCGCCAGCGTGGATAGCGAACTGACGCTGCTCTACGCCAAGCTCAAGGGCCAGCGATACACGCGCGTGGGAGGCGTCCCCAACCCCTTCTTCATGCGGCGCGATTCCCCCTTCCAGCATCCCGCCTTCCCCATCTATCTCGTTACGCGCCTCGCCGCCTACGATCTGGCCGATGTCCAAGCCATGATCGACCGCTCCCTCCAGGCGCGCAATCGCGGCAAATTCGTCATCGACCTGCAATCCGAAAAAGACGAACCCGGCAACGACTGGCTGCGCACCGCCGCCATGCTGCTGCCCGCCCGCCGCGTCGTCCTCGACGAAACCACCCGCCCGCTCTACAATCAGACCTCCGTCATCGGCTACGCCAGTTGGGGCTCCAACGACGATCACCGCACCCAGCGCCTGCTCCACTTTCAGTGGCTGCCCGGAGCCATCGCCGCCGAATTCGTCTCCACCAGCGCGCGCACCTTTCGCCGTCCGCCCGACTCCTGGGCGCCCAACACCAACTGGGCCGACACCTCCCGCTACTTCGCCGGAACTCCCCAAGGGCTCGTCGCCGACCTCATCCACGAAGGCGTTACCGGCGCTTCCGGCAACACCTACGAGCCCTTCCTCAACGCCTGTGCTCGTCCCGACTACCTCCTCCCTGCCTACCATCAAGGGCGCAACCTCGCCGAGTCCTACTACCTCTCCCTGCTCTACCTGAGCTGGCAAAGCGTAATCCTGGGCGACCCCCTCTGCGCCCTGAAACCGTAGGTTTCTTTCTCCGCGATCTCCGCGCGCGCCCCGCGCAAAAAGCCGGTACCGCATCTGTGTCCAACCTGTTTTGTCTTCTCTGCGCTTCCCTCTGCGCTCTCTGCGTCTCTGCGTTGAACCCACATCTTCGCCTCACCCCGCCCCCCTCCTCGTGGTAAATTCGAGCCGTGAACATCCTGCTGGTCGATGACGACGCCGAACTCACCTCCCTCCTCGCCGAGTTCCTCCACCGCGAAGGCTTTTCCGTCGAGGCAGCCCATGAGGGAAACCGCGGCCTCGACCGCGCCCTCCAGCCCGGCGTCGATCTCGTCGTCCTCGACGTCATGCTCCCCGGCATCGACGGCTTCGAAATCCTGCGCCGCCTCCGCCTCAAATCTAAAGTCCCCGTCCTCATGCTCACCGCCCGCGGCGAGGATGTCGACCGCATCGTCGGCCTCGAACTCGGCGCCGACGATTACCTGGCCAAGCCCTTCAACCCCCGCGAGCTCGCCGCCCGCATCCGCGCCATCCTCCGCCGCTATGAGCCCCGTTCCGCCCCGCCCGCCAACCGCATCGAATCCAACGGCATCGCGCTCGACCCCGGCGCCCGCGAAGTCGTCGCCCACGGCAAACGCATCGAGCTCACCACCTTCGAATTCGATATCCTCGAAATGCTCATGCGCTCCGCCGGCCGCGTCCTCTCCCGCGACGCCCTCATGGAGAACTTCTATAACCGCAAAGCCACTCCCTTCGATCGCTCCATCGACATGCACATCAGCCACCTGCGCAAGAAGCTCGAGGGCGGCGACGATCTCATCAAAACCATCCGCGGCGTCGGCTACCAGTTCTGCCGCACGCCCGAGGACGCCGTCACCGAATGAACTCCCTCTTCGCCAAAATCCTCCTCTGGTTCTGGTTCGCCCTCGCCATCACGGTGGTGGGTTCGGCCTTCATCTCCGCCTTCAACGTCAATGAAAACGATAGCGACGAGCGCTCCCCCGTCGCCCGCCTGGTCCGCTTCCAGTTGGAAGAAGCCACCAGCGCCTACGAGATCGGCGGCCGCCCCGCCCTGCAGTCTTTCCTCGACACCCTGCATCGCGTCTATGACGCCCGCGGTGTCCTCACCGACGAAAACGGCCGCGACCTGCTCACCAACGAAGACCGCTCCGACCTCATCCGCCACGTCCAGCGCCGCGTCCTCTACCAGATCTTCCGTACCGGCGATTCCACCGTCGCCCGCGCCTCCAACGACGGCCGCTTCTGGTTCTTCTTCATCGTCCCCCGCGCCCACGTCGGCTCCTGGTTCCTCCAGCCCGAACACCTCTTCGTCATGGCCGCCGCCATCGGCCTCTGCTACTGGCTGGCTCTCTACCTCACCCGCCCCGTCCGCAAACTCCAGAAGGCCGTGGAACGCTTCGGCCGCGGCGATCTCTCCGCCCGCGCCCAAAGCGTCCGCCGCGACGAGCTCGGTACTCTCGCCCGCACCTTCGACCGCATGGCCGACCGCATCGAAACCCTGCTCGCCGCCGAACGCCGCCTCCTCCTCGACATCTCCCACGAACTCCGCTCTCCCCTCGCCCGCCTCGGGGTCGCGATCGAACTCGCCCGCTCCGGCGACGATACCGATACCGCGCTCAATCGCATCCAGAAGGAGTCCGACCGCCTCAACTCCCTGGTCGGCCAACTCCTTCAGGTCACCCGCGCCGAGGGCGACCCCGCCTCGCTCCACCACGATCCCGTCCGCCTCGACCAGCTCGTGCAGCAACTCGTCGAGGATGCGGGCATCGAAGCCGCCGCCCACGGATGCAGCCTCCAGTGCCAGGCCGGCGAGCCCATCACCATTGCCGGAGATCCCGAACTCCTCCGCCGCGCCGTGGAAAATGTCCTGCGAAACGCCATCCGCTATGCCCCGCGCGATACCACCGTGGAAGTCAGCCTGTCCCGCGGTACCTCCGCCGCCGTCGTCCGCATCCGCGACCATGGCTCCGGCGTCCCGGAGGGCGCGCTGCCTCGCATCTTCGACCCCTTCTACCGCGTGGAATCCGACCGCAACCGTCTCTCCGGCGGCATCGGCCTCGGCCTCTCCATCGCCCGCCGCGCCGTCGAACTCCACAAGGGAGCCATCCGCGCCGCCAACGCCAACCCCGGCCTCCAAATCGATCTGGAATTTCCCGTGGCATGAGTTGCTCATAAGCAAATAGAGAGACACCTCAACGCAGAGACGCAGAGAGCGCAGAGGAAGCGCAGAGAAAACCGAGAATAGTCCCGACGACACCACTTCTGGCGACGGCGGAGTCGTGCAGAATCGTGCTCAACCCCAATGGCTTCTCTGCGCTTCCTCTGCGCTCTCTGC
>JADGNS010001010.1 GCA_017883355.1 Candidatus Solibacter sp. | reverse complement strand
CGCATCAGCGGTACCAGCGTGGGCTCGCGTCAAATGGAACTGGTCGCCAAATTCCGGTTCTGAGATCCGATTAAGGGTAGCGGCGCCTCCGTCGAAAGCCGGCGTACGCGCAGTTGACAGCCGACACCCGCCGCATCCGGCGGACTGCTGCCCTGGTTGAGGCAGCAGTCCGCGCGGAGCGGAACCAGCGCACGCCCATGCTTATTTCTGGAACAGTAACGGCGCGAATTGGTACAGGCTGCGCCGCCAGGACAGCCACTCGTGAGCGGTCTGCGGAGACTCGTAGAAGACGCTATTGACGCCGGCTTGCTTCAGCGCTTCCACGTTAGTCTTGCCAGTAGCGCCATTCTCGCGGCTTCCGTAGCTGACGAACACGGCCTTGACCTTCTTCTTGAAGGCGGCCATATCCGGGGTATCCGTCGCGGCGATGCTGCCGCCGCTGAAGATGCCAATGTGGGAGAACTTATCGAGGTGGGCGGTCGTAATCGTCCGGGTTTGCATGCCGCCCATGGAGAGGCCCGCCATGGCCCGATGCGGTTGATCGGCGATGGTGCGGAAATTGGCGTCGATGTAGGGGATCAGGTCGTCGAGGAGAAGGTGCTCGAAGCCGCTGAAGTTGAAGCCGCGACCGCCGCCGGGCCCGCCGCGACCGGGGCCGGCGGGAGCCGCCGCTCCGGGTTGGGCAGCAGACGCCGCCGCGGGTGGAACCGCCGGAGGCGCTCCAGGACCGCGTCCGCCGGCTGCGCCGGGCACATAGCTATTAGCCATTACGATGATGAAGGGCTTGGTTTTGCCGGCGGCGATCAGGTTGTCCATGATCAGGCCGGCGAACCCCTGCGCGCCCCAGCCGGTTTCGTCTTCCCCGCCGCCGTGTTGCAGATACAGGACCGGATATCGTGTGGACCGATCCTTCTCATAGCCCGGTGGCGTGTAAACGAAGCAGCGCAGAACGGCATTCTGGGCGGTCTTGGAAGGGTAAAGGACCTGTTGCAGGTGGCCATGAGGCACGTCCTTCAGCGCATAAAAGTCCCGGTCATTGGCGGGGACTTCGACCCCGCTGCCCCAACGGCTGGCGCCGTAGAACATCAGGGTTCCGGGGTCCGGGACATTAACTCCATCGACGTTGAACTGGTAGTAGTGGAAACCCTCGTCCCGAGGCGCCGAAGAGCCGGTCCAGACGCCGTCGGCGCCTTTGGTCATAGGGTACCGCACGCCGCCGATATCCAGTTGCACGGTCTGTGCCTGCGGGGCTCGTAAGGTGCTGCGGACGCGCCGTTCCGAGTTGACCTCGGGGTATTGTTTGCCCGGCTGGTTGAGCACCGAGGGTTTGAAATCTTCCACCGGCGGAATCTTGGCGGCTGCAAGCGCTTGCTGCGTCATTTGCGCCTGCTGCGCCTGTCGCGCCGCCTGCGCCTCCGGCGTGAGTTGCGGCGGTTGTGCGATCAACGGGACGCGCGTCAAGACGGCCAGAAAAGCCATTGTCAGAGCTGCGGTCTTCATCAGGCACTCCTTTATCGTGAAATCAGTTTGACTGACAACAGACGTTAACAGGGCGCGGTCCAGACGTCAATCGGCGCCCTCTTTATGGCACCGCTTGCATCCAGGGACGGGAGGCTTCTCGACCTCGCGCCTGGCGGACGCCGCTGGGCGTTACTGTCTCTCGAACTCGTAGATATCGATGCTGATCGGCGCAATCGTCAGCGCCTTGGGCGTTTCGGTCAACGGCGTTTCCACGATGCGGACTTCGTTTCTGCCCAGGCCGGTCGCGGCATTCAGACCGTCGCCGGTCATGCGCCACCTCCGCCCTTTTCCGCGGAGCGTGATCCCCTTGAAGCTGAGATCGAACTCCTGGGCGGATTCGTTCGAGTTGATGACCGCCACGGTCAGGAACTTTCCATCGCTCGTCAAAGCGGCGCTCACGTCCACCGGGTAGGTCGGACTACCGGCGTTTACTTTCGGCTGATCGGCGCCCACCGGATACAGCGGAGCAGGCGGCGGCGAGTTCCCGCCGACCTCCACCGGCACGGAGCCGAAGTGGTCCCGATAGAACTTGAAAAGAAGCCCGGTCGTGTTGAGCGCCGCTTCCGTCGCGTTGTAGTCGATCGAGGATGTCCCCATGGTGTGGCCGGCCATCTGGATCAGGTCCGTATGCCGGAACATCTCCTGGAGTACCATCGCGTTCGCCAGGCTTCCTTTGAGGTTGTTCCCGGAACCGGAGTAGGCCCATTCGTCGATCGCCATCGGGATCCGCCTCGCCTTGAGCGCCGGAATGCGCTGCAGGTACTCGTCATAGGCTTCGACCTTGTTGCGCACCCTGTTCGCCGGACGGCGGGCCCATTCCACCAACGGCTCGTCGACCTTGAGCATGTAATTGGTGCGGCTGAAGGCGCCCGGTTTGAGACCCGACGAATGGTCGAACCGCTGCCCGGCATAGGAGTAAAAATGCTCCGACATCACATCGATGGAATCGACGCAGCGAGTAAACAGTCCGAAATCCCAATCGCCGGGGGAACCGAAGTCCGGTATCAGTTTCCCCACGCTCGGGAGCGCAAGCCCGTAGATGGTCATCTCTTCGGGAGTGGCCCCGGTCGCGAGGAGCGTGATGTTCGGATCGACCTTGCGCATCGCCTGAGCGAACATGTTGTGCTTGACCACGAACTGGCTGAGCGGCATGACGCCGAACTGCCATGCCCCGTACATCTCATTGCCGATTCCCCACCATTTGATGTTGTAGGGCGCCGGGTGGCCGTTGGCCGCACGCTGCCGGCCCATGGGAGTACTCGCCGCCCCGTTGGCGTACTCCACCAACTGCGCCGCCGACCAGGCGTCTCCGAAACCGGCGTTCACGCTGATGAACGGGTCCACGCCCAACAGTTCCATCAGGATCATGAACTCGTCGGTGCCGACGTCGTTCGGC
>JADGNS010001009.1 GCA_017883355.1 Candidatus Solibacter sp. | reverse complement strand
ATCACGTGGGGCATTTGCGAAGTGTATTCCTTGGTGGAAACCACGGATACCAGGCCGCCGCGCTTCTGTGCGACGTTGACATCGCCGGGCGTCCAGGTGACCACTCCGTTGACGCAGACGTGTTTGGTTTGGCCGGTTTTCTTGCCGTTGTCGACCACGGGCCGGTCCTCGCAGTATCCGGCGATGTACTTTTCGGGAGCATCCAGGTAATCTGACGCGTTGACCCAGTTCATACAATAGGCGTCGTAGGTCTTCTCGTCGGGGTTGCTGCACAGGCTGTTGTCGCCGAGCCATTTCTGCGCGATGTTCCAATCGCCGTCGCGCAGTACGCCGGCCACCAGGCTGCCGCGGGAAGCGGCCGGGTTGCCCTTCCACTCTGGCGGGCCCAGCAGTTTGTCTTCGCCGCGCGAGAAGCCGGCCGAGCCCACCACCCGGGCGATGTAGGGCGTGCCGAGGCGGCGCAAGGTATCGTTGAGGCCCTTGAGGAAGGCGGCGGATCCGTCGCCCATGATGGCCACAAAATGCGCGCCCTTGGAGGGGTTGGCGGCGCCGTCCTTCAGCTCCGTGGCGAAGGCAACCAACGCTTCCTGCATCTTGCCGGAATCATCCTGGCGGATCAGCCGCAGGTTGACGCCCTCCTTGCACATGAGGCTGCCCGTAGTGGCCTGCGGTCCCCCGTTGGCGAACATCAGGCCCATTTGCGCGTTCCACGCCCAGACGAGCATGCGGACTTCCGGCTTGTCCGTACAGCCGGGCGAGCTCCCGGGCAGGGGCGCCGCCGCGACGTTGGAAGCCACCGATGGATTGAGCGCCGGCAGATCCACGCGCTTGGGCACGGTGGATTCCTGCACCTTCGCGCTGGGGGCGATCTTGTCCAGAATGCCGTACTTCTTCAGGCTGTAGCCCACCAGACCCACGCCGATCAATCCGATGACGAGCCAGCCGCCCTTTTCGATTCTCAAAGCCATGGTTTCGTTCCTCCGTTACACCGCTTAATTGGTGCGCTCGGTCTCTTTGCCGCCGATAGTCTTGGCCGCGGGCGCGGAAGGCTCCGGCGAAATCAATCCCATCTCCGCCTTGAACTGCTTCACCAGTTCGGCGGACCGCAATTTCTCGGCTTCCTCCTCGATCTTCAGTCCCTGCTGATCCACATTGCCCAGGGCCATATCCATGCGGGCTTCGTTGACCGCGGTCTGTTCTTCGATTTTCCTCACCATCTCATCGTGCGTCTGGCTGATTCCGGCGACTTCGAACTGCTCCATGGAATCGGCCACTTTCTTCTGCCACTGGGCCCGCCGGTAATCGCGAATGGCGCCCAGCGCTTCCTGGGTCTTGCGCTCCTTCTCCCGCAGGAAGGCGCGTTTCACCGCATCGGCCTTTTCGTAGGCGCTGCGCGCGTTGGCAAGCTGGCCCTGGTTGCGGGCGAGAGAGCCGCGGAGTTGCTCCAGTTGCACGGCGAAGGAGCCGGCCAGGTCGTCCCGTCCGGCCTGGATGGCGGCCTTCACCTTGGAGGTCAGGACGTCGAGATCGCCTTTGTAGCGGGCCTCTTCCTTCTCCAGCAGCGTGACGTTGGCTTTGACCATCGCGATGCTATCGTTCATGCGCGGCACCTGGTCGTTCATGTCGCGGATGTTCTGCTCCAGAATCAGTTCGGGATTCTCGGCCACCGAAATGAAGAAGCCGACGAATGACCGAAACATGCGGGATAAACGATTAAACATGATTCCTCCGTGGACGGCTAGGAAGCGGGCGGTTTGGCGCCCGCGGGAGGAGCGGCCGCCGCGCCACTCACCGTGATGGGGTTCTCGGTAACGAAATACGATACCGCGTCTGCAATGTTCCGTTCTTCCTGCTGCTTTTTGGTCAGCCAGGTAGAAAAGCGCTCGCTCTCTTTGGCCAGGGTTTCGTTGTTGGCCTGGATGCGGGCGCGATAGTCGGCCAGCATCTTGTTCATTTCCGCTTCGATCTGCCGGTTCTCGTCGGCCTTTTTGGCCTGCACGTCGCTGAGCGACTTGCGAAGCACGCGCTCGTAACTATCCAGGGCTCGGTCGCGGTGCACGGCATCCTGGATGACGTCCTCGATCTTGGCGCCGGAGGCCTCCAGGGCCACCAGAATGGAGCTGCGTTTGACTTCGGCCGACAGGCCGTGCAGGTGCTCGCTGGCCAGCATGGTGGCTACCTTCTCGATGCTATACCCGTGGGCTGGAGGCTGGATCTCGGCGGCCTGATAGATATCGTCGAACGACGTGGGGTCCCGGACGGGGGTGGAAAACTTGGGCTCGGTGGGAACGGAGGCGGCGATCTGGGCCACCATCCGTGCGGCATCCGGAGGCGGGGCGCCTTCATCTGGCGGAGCGGACGCGCCGGACGGGTCATCGACGGAAATAAACGCGTTGTACCACTTCTTGCTCATGGGGGCTCCGGGTTCCGTGTTTAATACTACACTCTCCGATGGTAAATCAAAAGGGAGAGCGTGTCTTATCACCCGCTTCAGGAATGGACCGCGGATTGCTGGTTTACCACTGATCCATGCGCGCGGTGCGCAATAGTTACAGGGTCAAGACCAAAACTTTTGGAACGGAGATCAACCTAATGCAAGGCAAAACAGGTCTAATCGCGGGAATCGCGGGAATCGGATTAGGTAGCGGCTTGATGTACTTCTTAGACCCAGGCAGGGGAAAGCAGCGCCGCGCAGCCGTGCGTGACCAGGCAAAACGCACCACGCGGCAGCTTGGAAAGGCAGTGAAGTCGGTCGAGGGGTCCGCACACGACTTTGCCAAGGGCGCTGACGAGCTTACGAAGCGCGTCTTTTTGTGGAAGCGGAAAGCCCTGCGCCTGGTGGCATAGGGACGCTCGCTCACGGTCGCGCCTCCTATCGGCGCATCCCGGTTCCGATCGGAGATGGTATGAGAAGGCC
>JADGNS010001008.1 GCA_017883355.1 Candidatus Solibacter sp. | reverse complement strand
TTGCCTATTACCGTAATCAGTTGCGCGAACTCCTGACGAACTACGGCGACATCTTCACCGTCTGGTTCGACGGGGCCAACGGCGGCGACGGCTTTTATGGCGGCGCCAGGGAGAAGCGCCAGATTGATAACCGGACCTATTATGACTGGGAGAACACCTGGCGGATCGTCCGCGAGCTGATGCCGGGCGCGGTCATGTTCAGCGACGGCGGCCCGGACTTTCGCTGGGTAGGCAACGAAGACGGGATTGCCGGCGACCCCTGCTGGGCAACGTTGAACATGGCGGGCCGGTATCCCGGCGGCTCCAGCGCCCATCTTAACTCAGGGGAGCGTCCTGGCACCGCCTGGCTGCCGGCGGAGTGCGACGTGTCGATCCGGCCGGGCTGGTTCTACCATGCGAGCGAGGATGCGCGGGTGAAGACCCCCCAGCGGCTGCTCAACATCTACTACAGATCAGTCGGCCGGGGGGCGGACTTGAACCTCAACCTGCCTCCTGACCGGCGTGGCCGCATCCACGAGAGCGATATCCATTCGCTCACTGAGTTCCGGCGCATCCTCGATGCCACGTTCTCGAAGAACCTGGCCAAAGGGGCAAGCCTGACAGCCAGCAACACCCGAGGCGGCGCCAAGGAGTTCGCAGCGAAGAACCTGCTGGACGGCAAGCGGAATACCTACTGGGCTACCGACGATAATGTCACGACGCCCGAATTGGTGCTTTCTTTTGCCAAGCCGATCACCTTTAACGTAGTCAGCCTCCGTGAATATCTGCCGCTCGGGCAGCGAGTGGAACGGTTCGCGCTGGATCAGTTCATGGATGGGCAATGGGTCGAATTCGCCAAGGGCACCAGCGTTGGCAATCTCCGGTTGGTGCGTGGCGAACCCCTCACCACCGACAAGGTGCGCCTCCGCATCACCCAGGCCCCCGTCTGCCCTGCGCTGTCGGAGTTTGGGCTCTACGCCGAACCAACTCCGGTGCAGCCAAAAAGCCCGTGAGCGGTTCAGTGGCTAAGCCTCGCTACGGTCTATCCCAGCCAGTCGTTCAGCTCACGCAACGCAGCAATCTCGCGGGTGATCTCACAAACGGCGGGACGGGACTTGCGTCCCGGGTTATACCAGCAGGCGTCGATGCCGTACTGGACTGCGCCCTGGACATCCGAGGCCCAGCCGTCACCGATCATCAGCACCTCGCGTTTGGACGGATGTCCCAGCCGCGCGAAGGCCTTGTCGAAGAATTCCTTGGCCGGCTTCGCCGCCCCAACCTCCTCGGAAATGATGATGTGGGAGATGTGGGGGCGGATAGCCGAGCGAGAGAGGCGGCCGCGCTGGACTTCCTTCAGGCCGTTGGTCAGGATCGCCAGCCGATATTTGCCGTGCAATGCCTCGACCACCGCGCGTGCGTCTTCCAGCAACTCCGAGCAGTTGGCCAGGCATTCAAGATAAGCGGCGCTCAACGCACTTGGCGAATACGTGACCTGGATGGCTCCCAGCAACAGCTCGAACCGGCGCACCTTCACCATGCCGGGCGTAATCTCTCCCCTTTCCACCGCCTGCCACAGACCCTGATTGATCTGCCGATAAGCGGCCAAGTGGGCGGGGTCGAATGAAACGCCTATCTGCCCAAGGGCTTGTTCGAGCGCCGCGCGTTCTGCCCGGTCATAGTCGAAGAGGGTTCCATCGGCATCGAACAACAGCCAGCGGTACACGGGCGCCTGGATGCGAGAACCCAACCAATGCCTTCAGGCATCGCGAATCTACGGGTACGTTGGCACCCCGCCCGCGCGTTGCGCGAGCCAGAGTATATCCTTGTCGCCGGAAAGATTCACATTCAACGTCAGCAATTGGCCCTGCCTAAGCACGGGCGTGGTGCGGCCATCTTTCCACTTGTGGACTTCCGCGTGCCCGTCGGCAAAAGAAAAACCGGTGGCGTGGTTGTGGTAGTTGGCCGGATAATCCACTATCTGATAGAGCGTATCCGGATCGGTCGCATACCAGCCGTCGTTGATGCTGTCCTCCCGCTCTTCCAGCGTCACAAACTTATACACCGGCGACTTGATTTGCACCATCCTGGTGCAAAGCGGATATCTGGTGCTGTTGGCGGTCCAAGTGCGCGAGTCCATGCCGAGATGACACTCCATCGAAATGCTGCGCACGCGGGGCTTCGCTCCGCCGGCCATCGGGGCCGTGGAATGGTCGCCTGGACACTTGTAGACGAGCGGGGTTTTGAGATACGGGCCCAAGTAGGCCCCGTAGGGGTACATGCTGTGGTTGATCAGAAGCTGGGTGTTCGTGTTGTCCGTGCTGGCGGTGAAATCCAGCCAGCCGCCCACCCAAGCCTTATCAGCCGGGCCCTTGCCCACGTTGCCGCCATCCCGGTTGTACACGAGTTCGCCATTACTGTCGTCCGAATACATTATCCACCCCAGGCCGATTTGTTTGTTGTTGTTCAAGCAATAGGTGCCCTGGGCCTTGGACTTGGCTGTGGCCAGGGCGGGCAGCAGGAGCGCCGCCAGAATGGCGATGATGGCGATCACAACCAGCAATTCGATCAAGGTGAAAGCCACCCGCCGAGAACCAAGGCCATGACGGGTAGGAAGACGGTGGAAGGTTGGCTGCATAAGCGATTGCTGCGAGGTCTGTTTCATAAGATACTTTTGTATTATATTAATCCAAGCGGCGAGCTTTGGGAACTGTGCGTTTGACCGCACACCCGGACGTTGTGATCGCCCGGCCTTCGGCAAAGCAGCGCATCCAAGCTCACGGATACTTTCAAGGATTGCACTTTAACCAGGCACGCAACGGCAAGGCAAGCAAAAACAGCGGAAAAAAACAATATAAATTCGGGCTCCAAAGACGGGCGCATCTTGGCACCGCCACCGGACCGCGAGCCGTCCCCGGCTCGCAGCGTGGGGGGTGGCCAACTGCT
>JADGNS010001007.1 GCA_017883355.1 Candidatus Solibacter sp. | reverse complement strand
TGCTCAGTTGGCTGTTGGTGTAAATGTTGTAATCCAACTGGCCGATCTGCACATCGCCCGCCGGCAGAATCAGGTTGGCATTGTTGACACTGCGCACCACGTCCATCAGGCTGAGTTGGTGCGCCTCCAGCTTGAACGGATCGGCGTAGACCATGATCTGGCGATAACGCCCGCCAAACGGGGGAGGCACGCTCGCCCCCTGCACGCCCGCAATCTGGTTGCGCACCTGAAACTGCGCCAGGTCGCGCAACTTGGTTTCGTCCAGACCTTCGCCGTTCACCGTGACCAGGCACACCGGCAGGCTCGACGCATCGAACTTGAGCACCACTGGCGGCAGCGTCCCGGGCGGCAGGCGGCGCAACTGCGCCATCGCCAGGTTGGAAATGGTGGTTACCGCCGAATCCGGATTCGTCCCCGGCTGGAAGTAAACCTTGATGACGCTGACCCCCGGCAGCGAGCGCGATTCGATATGCTCGATGCCCGCGCCCAGCGTGAAGAAGCGCTCGAACCGGCTGGTGATGTCCGCCTCGATCTGCTCGGGCGGCATGCCGTTGTAGAACGTGGCCACCACCACCACCGGAATGTCCATCGCCGGGAACATGTCCACCGGCATGCGCGCCAGCGTACTTACCCCGAGCACCGCGATGATCAAACAGAGGACCACGATGAAGTAAGGATTGCGAATCGCGAAGCCTGACATGGATTACTCCTTCCCCGCCGGCATCGCAACCGACATCGTGACTAGCTTCGGGCGCACCATTTCGCCGGCCTGCAAACTCGCCCGCCCGGCCATCACCACCAGGTCGCCCGCGTTCAGCCCGCTCTTGACCTCCACCCGGTCGGCCGTTTCCATTCCCACGTCAATCTTGCGCACCTCCACGTGGTTGTCCGGTGTGACCACCATCACCTGGCCGGCCGTGTCCACCGCGGCGGACGGCACCACCAGCACCTGATTGCGCCGCGAGAGCGTGAGATCGACTTCCGCGTACATCCCCGGAATCAGTACGAGCGAGGGGTTCGGCACATCCACTTCGGTATCCATGGTGCGCGTTGTCGGCTGTACTTTGTCGGTGAATCGCGCCACTACGCCCGGGAAACTGCGATTCAGCGTAGGCACGTGCACCTCCACCCGCTGGCCGATGCGTACGGTCGGCACGGCCGATTCGGGCACAGGCAGAATCAGCCGCAAGCGGCTGTTCTCGGAAAGCCGCGCCACCGGCATCGCCTGGGACTGCGACGCCGTCCCCGCCTGGATCATCGACCCCATGTCGGCATACCGCTTGGTAATCACTCCGTCGAAGGGCGCCGTGACCCGGGTATAGTCCATCAGCGTCTTCACCTTTTGCGCGTCGGCAGTGTTGACGTGCACCTGCTCCCGGGCGGCCGCTAATCCGGACTTCGCGGCGGCGATCTGCGCTTCGGCCACAAGATCCCGGCTTTTGGCATCGTCGATCTCCTGTTGCGCGATCAGGCCGGGGCGCTTGGCCGCCACCGCCGACAGGCGCTCGGCCGAAAGATGCGCCATCTGGTGCACCTGTTCCGCACGCTGAAGTTCGTCGTTGGCACGAGCCACCTCGGCATTGCTGCGCCCGGTACTGGCATCCGCGCGGCGCAGATCGTCGCCCATCTCGGGCACTTCGAGCGTGGCCAGTAGTTGTCCCTGCCGTACCCGGTCGCCTACATCGAATTTGATCTCCTTGATATACCCGGCGACCTTCGCCATCACGTCGACTTCCTGGAACGGCTTGAATTCGGCAGTCAGCACCATGCCGTGCGAGAGGTCCTCCGTGGACGCCTTGGCGACTGCCACGGTAGGGACGTCGGTCGCCGTGGCATTGCTGGCCTGCACTGGCTCGTGCTTCGAGCACGAGGAACTCAGCAGCGCCGCTGCCACGACGAACAGCAGGGCGCAGGGCTTGGAAACTACATTCCGCATGATGGTCCTCATTGCTTGGTCTGAACGGCTTTCAGTAGCTTTTCCTGGGAGAATTCGGGCGACTGGCAGAGGTCGATAATCTCTCGCTCCTTCGCGCGGATTCCGAATGCCACTTCGGGAATGCGCGCGGCAATATCCAGCGGAATGGAGACGACGCCATGGGTGTCCGCGTACAACAGATCGCCGGATTGAACCGGAAGTCCGAAGATCTCGACCGGGGCTCCGAAATCGACGATGTGCATGTAGGAGTGGGAAACGGAGACGGCCGAAGCGAACATCGGGAACTGCATTCGGCTGACCCCGGGGATGTCGCGGACGGAGCCGTTGGTGATCACGCCTTCGCAATGGAAGGCCTTGAGAATCGCCGCATGCACCTCCCCAATGGTGGAAGCGCCGCTGTCGGTTGCGTCCAGATCCTGGAAGACGGCAATGCGGGGTGCTGGGAGCAGCCCGATGGTCTCCCACCAATCCGTGCGGTCGACGTATGCGTTACCTGACATGGGCGGATCCGCGGACCGCACCCGGCAAGTTGCCGCGTATCCGAGGATGCGCGGCGAGCCGCCGGTCACGCACCGCAGCCCGGGCCGGGTAAACCCTTCGTTGCGCAGCCGAACCCGGAAATGCTCGATGGCATTGGCGATCGTGCATGTATCGAACTGCCGGATGGCATCCAGGGTTGCGGGTGAGAGCGGTTCTATGGTGGTCGCGGCGGATGCCGCCCTGTGTTTCGTGCGGGAGAATGCCATTTTTCTGTGGTTGGACAGCCTTATGAGTGCGGTACGGAGAGCAACGTCACTTCCTAGACTTAATCGTACGGGGCAGCCTCGGCAAGGGAAATACCCGGAATCGAGTATTTTGACGAAAACAATGCCGTACTCACCTGGCGCTCGACTGGCGGCAACGAAAACTCGCCCCCTGCCGTCGGGGCCGAAGACCGTTGACGATTACCTCTACCACGGTCTGGGGAAACGCGGTCGGTCAGTTCT
>JADGNS010000099.1 GCA_017883355.1 Candidatus Solibacter sp. | reverse complement strand
AAAACATTAGTGTGGCGTGCCGGGAGTTTGCTGACGCGTCAGAAGACCGCTCCCTAACGGTCGCGGCTCGGATAGGGGTCGCGGCTCGGATAGGGGGTCGCGGTTGACGAGTGGAAGAACAGAGAGGTTAGACTATGCGTAACAACTGGAAAATGAGTGCATTGGTGCTGGGCCTCGGGCTGGCGCTAGCGGCCAACGTCTTCGGGCAGACGGCGGCCATGAACGGAGAGATTACAGGGACGGTGACGGACCCCTCCGGCGCCGCCATTTCGGGCGCGACGGTGCAGATCGGCAATACCGATACGGGCTACAAGCAGTCCACGAAAACGGGGGAGACCGGGCTATACCGCTTCACGGTGCTGCCGCTGGGGACCTATGAGATCGAAGTACAGGCTTCCGGGTTCGGCACCACGCGCCGCACCGGCATCGCGTTGACGGCGGGCGCGACGGCGACGATGGACATTACGGTCAACGTAGCCGGCACCACCACGATGGTGGACGTCACCGCAACGGCGGCGATTACCGAGCCCAGCCGCATCGACCTGGGCGTCACGCTGAGCGAGAACATGACGCGCAATCTGCCGCTGGTATCGCGCAATCCGTACAACTTCATTTTGTTCCAACCCAACGTGAGCGGCCGCGCCAACACGGAATTCGGCGTGCCGCGCAAGATCAACGCCAACGGCTTCAACGGGCGCATCTACTATGAACTGGATGGCAGCAACAACACGGAGAGCGACCGCGTCGGCATCCGCCTGATTCCGATATCCGATCTCTACGTGGCGGAAGTGCAGCAGGTGTCCAACGGCTTCGCGCCGGAGTTCGGCAACACGGTGGGGGCGGTATTCAACACCATCACCAAGAGCGGCGCCAACGATTTCCACGGTGAAGGCGCGTACCTGTTCCGCCGCACGAGTTTCAGCGCCAAACCCAAGCTGCTTTCCAGCACGGCACTGGTTCCCGATGTGAACGTGGATTCCTACGCGGTGGATGGCGGCGGGCGCGTGATTAAGGACAAGCTTTTCTTCTTCGGCGCCTTCGAGCACGTGAAGCGCGACCTGCCGGGCGTGGTGACGGTGAGCGCGGCCAACATCGCGGCGCTGGGACTGCCGGCGAGTTACGGCGACCCGGTACCGTTCCACCAGAGCGTGTACTTCTACATGGGCAAGGGCGATTGGCAGATCAACGCCAAGAACCGCCTGTCGGCGCGCTACATGCATCACGCCAACGATTCGCCCTACAACAGCAGCACCATTGGCCAAACCACCCTGGTTTCGCAATCGTACGCTTTCGTGGACCGTTCGCATGTGGGCGCGGTGCAACTGGTTTCCATCATCAACGACCATATCGTCAACGAGCTTCGCGGACAGGTGGCGTATCGCGGGCAGCATAACGATACCTTCGCGGGGTCGGGCACCGGTCCGGCGCTGGTGGTCTCGGGCATCGCCAACTTCGGCGGGCCGACGCAGGCGGGCTTCGTGTACGAAGAGACCACGCCGGAACTGGCCGACAACTTCAGCTACCTGCGCGGGTCGCATTCGTTCAAGTTCGGCGTCAGCACGCACGCCATCCGCGATACGCAGGTGCAGTCGACGTTCGCGCAGTACACCTTCCCCAGCATTGCGGCGTACCTGGCGGCGGTGAACGGGTCGGCCAAAACGGGCTACTCGGGCTTCAGCCAGGTGGTGGGCAACCCGTCGCTCAACTACAATTCGCTGTTCACCAATTTCTTCGCGCAGGATTCCTGGAAGCCGCTGCGCAATCTGACGGTGACCTACGGTTTGCGCTACGACCTCTATAAAATGCCGGCGGCGGACAAGACCTCGCCGTTTGCGTTTTCGCAGAACTTCCGTACCGACAAGAACAATTTCGGCCCGCGCCTGGGATTTGCGTACGGACTCGGTAAAGACCAGAAGACGGTGATCCGCGCGAGTTCGGGCATCTTCTACGATTCGCCGCAGACGGACCAGTATCGCCAGGCGATCTCGTTCAACGGCAATCCGGCGTTCTTCACGCTCTCGGCGACGCAGGCCACGAGTTTCGCGCCGTCCTTCCCGAACGTGTTCACGGCGGTCCCGGCGGGGGCGACGGGGAGCACGAACATCACCACCATCTCACCGGACTTCGCGAATCTGTATTCGATCAACGCAAATCTCTCGATCAGCCGTGAAATTACTCCGACCATGGCGCTGAGCGCATCGTACCTCTACACGGCGGGAAAGCGCCTGCCGGTGTATCGCAACATCAACGTGGTGCCGGGCGGGACGTTCCTGGCGGACGGGCGGCCGATCTTCGGCACGGCGCGCTACTATGCGGGCTTCGGCAACATCACGTCGGCCGAATCGGTGGGGCGTTCTACCTACAACGGCATGAACCTGACGCTGCGCAAGCAACTGGCGCGGGGCGCCGAATTCTACGCCACGTACACGTGGTCGCACGCCATCGACGACGCGCCGGAGCAGAACAACATCGACTCGGGCGCCAACTTTTTGAGCGACCCGACCAACCGGCGCCGCGACCGCGGCAATTCCCTGACCGACAAGCGGCACGTGTTCAACATGACCGGCGTGCTGATGCCGGAGGTTAAGAGCGACAACAAGGCGACCAACTACCTGCTGAATCACAACCGGCTTTCGTTCGGCGTCGTGGCGTCGAGCGGCGACCTGTTCAACATGGGCAGCACGCGCGTGCTGAACGGCGATTCGACGGAAGGCAGCGCGTTCCAGCGCCCGCTATTCGTAGGCCGCAATACCATCCGGGCGGGCTACGCGGCGGAGATCAACGCGCGCTACTCGCGCCTGTTCCCGGTGACGGAGAAGAAGAGCGTGGAGTTCCTGGCGGAGACCACCAACCTGGGCAACCGGCTGAACGTCATCAACCTCAACTCCACCGCAACGGTGGATGCGGCGGGCAACATCACCACGCCGGCCACGCTCGCGCCCAGTGGCTCGCGCGACCAGCGCCTGCTGCAATTGGGCCTGCGGTTTAACTGGTAAGGGCGGTCCCTGGTTGACAGACGAAAGCGTCTGTCCCACGCTGTGGGGCATGCAGGGCGTCAGCTCTTTTCCTTGAGTTTGGCTTTGACGAATTCGAGCTCGGTCTGCTTCGGTATGCCGGGCTCGAAGCATCTGCGGCAGCGGGCTTCATACATATCGGCAGCGCCCACCACGATCAGGTCGTCCGACCCGCGCAGGCGTTGCGTGTGCTTGGCGGGATTGCCGCAGCGCACGCAGATGGCGAGCGTTTTGGTGATGGATTCGGCTTGGGCCAGCAGGTCGGGGATGGGGGCGAACGGGCGTCCCAGGTAGTCGGTATCGAGGCCGGAGACGATGACCTGTTTGCCGCTATCGGCGAGCCGTTGCGCGACGTCCACCAGTTGCGGCCCCATGAAATTGGCCTCGTCGATGCCGATCACCTCGCTGCGCCAGTCGATGCGTTCGGTGATTTCGGTGGCGTTACTGACAACTTGCGAGTGCATGCGCAAATCGCCGTGGGAGACGATTTCGTTGTCGGAATAGCGGTTGTCGATGGTGGGTTTGAAGACTTCGACACGTTTGCGGGCGATCATGGCGCGTCGCAGGCGCCGGATCAACTCCTCGCTCTTGCCCGAGAACATGGGTCCGCAGATGACTTCGATCCAGCCGACGTTGCCAGTGATAATGTCCATACGAATCGCTTAGGATGACACGATGGCGGGGGGATTGTAAAAGGGGGTGGCCGACGTCCGCACCGTCTCTTCCAGCGCCTCCAGACCGCCGGCGAAGAAGTGGTCGGCGGCCTCGATCCAGTGGAGTTCCTTGGGCGCCGCGAAGCGCTGGTACATCGTCTCCAGCTCCGCGCGCGGGCCGTACTGATCATTGGTGCTCTGGATAAAGATCTTGGGTGCGGCGCAGGACTCCAGAAAGTCGGGCGAACCCCAGCGCGTGGGGAATCCGGCGGCCATCAGGAAGCTTGCGCCTTCGGTGGCGCATCCCAGGCGGGTGATCACGCGCGAGCCGAAGGAGAAGCCGGCCAGCGCGTAGGGCAGCGCGGGATAGCGTTCGCGGAGCCACCCGAGGGCCGCGCGGGCGTCTTCGATTTCGCCCTCCATATGGGCGTGCTCTCCCGCGCTGCGGCCTACGCCGCGAAAGTTGAAGCGCAGCACGACGATGCCGGCGCGGCGCAATCCGCGCGCCAGGCGATAGACCACTTTGTTGTGCAGGGTGCCGCCGTAGAGCGGGTGGGGATGACAGACCACGGCGCACAAGCGCGGTTCGCCGTCCTCGGGCTCTTCGAGCAGCGCTTCGAGATCGCCCGCGGGACCGGCGAGCGTGACCGACTCGATGCGGCGCGCCACGTCAATTCGTGCGGTAGTTGGTGAATTGCAGGTCGATGCCGAAATCGGTGCCGCGCAATAGCGCCATGACCGATTGCAGGGTGTCGCGATCCTTGCCGGCGACGCGCACGAAATCGCCCTGGATGGAGGCCTGCACCTTGAGCTTGCTGTCCTTGACCTTCTTGACCAGCTCGCGGGCCTTCTCGATGGCGATTCCCTGCTGCATGGTGATCTCCTGCTTGACCGTGGACCCGGCGGCGGGAATGATCTCACCGTACGTCAAGCCCTTCAACGGGACCTGGCGTTTGATCAGTTTGGATTGCAGGATATCCACCACGGCCTTGAGCTTGAACTCGTCCTTGCTGTGCAGCAGGATTTTGTTGTCCTTCTCGTTGAACTCGATGTTGGAATGCGAGTCCTTGAGGTCGAAGCGCTGGTGGACCTCTTTCAACGCCTGTTGGATGGCGTTGTGCACTTCCGGCATTTCAATTTTCGAAACTACGTCAAAGCTGTTGTCGGGCATAGATTATTCGCGGGATTTTACGTTTGATTCGAGAGTGCCAAGATCAGTCATTTGGTGTCGGCGAAGATCGCTGCGGCGTCAATTTGGCCTTCAAACAAGGACACAGGGACGGCCTGGCCGGCACCGTACACATACATGCCACCCTTGGTATACACGGAGACGGTTCGCGTTTTCGGATCGACGATCCAGAACTCCACAGACCCTGACCCAGCCAGGGTCGTCATAGCCTTATCGCGTAACTGAGCTTTGGTATTGGAGGGGGACTTGACCTCGATCACCAGTTCCGGAGACCCGATGAGCCATTTGGGTTCCGCAAGGTCACGATCGAGCTTGACGCAGGCCACATCGGCACCCCAGACTTCGTTTTCGGGGATCGGGCGGTACGGATATTCCGTATCCACCAGGAAGCCAAGAGGCTCTGCCATGGGCTCCAGAATCTTTCGTAAACGGCGTTGCAGATGCTTGTGCAGACGAACGGGATACGTCACGAAGACCAACTCCCCGTGGTGGAGCTCATAGCGACCACCCGGCGGGTCGGGGATCCGCTCGTATTCCTCGACGGTAACAGGCCTCGGTATGCTTTGGGCACCCACAGTTTCTCTATTTTACATGCTTTCGAATAGCGCTGGATTTGGGCAGTGCCTGAGAGTTGCGTCCTTACTCGGGATTTTCCTTGTCGATATCTAATCCTAGAATAGAACTCGATCGAAGGCGAAGGGGGTTGACCCGGCGGACTGGCTCCACGCGCGCGACATTCGCGGCGGGCGAGGTGGGCGGGGCGGGCGGCGCGGCTTGCGGGGGCGGCACCGCGGCGGGCGTGGTGGCGAGCGCCGGGGCGGGCGCAGCTTCCGGTTTGCGGCTGGCCAGGGCCACCATGACGCGCCGGGCGATCTCGTCCACCATCGCGGCCATGGAGGCATCCAGGGCGACGGTAACGGCGGCGCGCACCTGTTCCTCATCCACCACGGCGACGAACGGAGTTGCCGCCACAGTGGGGACCCGCTCCCGGGCGCCGGGCTCGCGGGGCGCCATAGCCGCGCGATCCTGGACCGCGGCTTCGGCCAGCGGTTTGACGGCGGCCAGCAGGGCGCTGGCCTCGAACGGCTTGCGCAGCGTGCCATCGGCCTCCACGCGCGCGGCGGTGGCTTCATCCAGGGTCTCCAGGACACCCGCGGTGAGGAGCACGCGCACGTGGCGATGGCGCGGGCTCATCTTGAGGTACTGGCAGATCTCGTAGCCGGTGCGGCCGGGCATGACCACGTCCGCCAGCACCACGTCGGGATCGACATCGTCCAGGCGGATCAGCGCGGAATCGGCATTGCTGACGGTGACGACTTCATAGCCTTCTTCGCTGAGGATGCGCTCGCCCATGCGCTGGGCGTGAGGGCTGTCATCCACCAGCAGAATACGGCTCATGGTTTGGCCGGCGGGGTGGGCGCCAGCGCGCCCGGCGGAGCGACGGGCGGCGGCTGTTTCTGCTCCTGCTTCAGCTCGTCCTGCTTAGCTTTGGACTTTTTCTTCTGTTCCTTGACGGCGAGGGCCTGCTGGGCTTCCTTCTTCTTGCGGTCGGACTGGGACTTCTTCACGGCGTCCTGCTGCTGCCGGAGAGCCTTCTGATATTCCTTTTTCTGCTGGGCCGGAGTCATGGACGCCTGTTTGACGGCCGCGTTCGGATCGGCCGGCGGCTTGGCGGTGTTTTCGGCGACGGCAGGAGTGGCCGGAGCAGTCGCGCCGGCCGGAGCGGCTTCGGCGCCGGGCACGCCGGAGCGCACTTCCTTACCCTTATCGATTTCGCTATCGCTGCCCGGGTTGCTGATGCTGACCTCATTGGTGCCCAGAGCGCCGGGAGTGGCGGCTGGCGGAGGCACGCTGGCCGGAATGGTGGGCCGATAGCCTTCCATCGGCGGAGTGCCGGCTTTCGCCGCCTGGCTCATGTCCGGACGCGAACGGAAGAGTCCCCAGAAATGGCTGACCATCCCCGGCCGGCTGTGGTTCTCCATTTCATACTTCATGCGCGCCATGGCCACGGTATCGGCCTCGGGAACGGTGCGCTTCATGACTTCGAGCTGCGCGCGGGCGTCTTCGGCATGGATGCTGAGCGGGTAATCCTTGACGATGCGCTGGTAGGCCGTCACCTGCCGATCCTCGAATTTATCGCCCATGCGGTGGTAGCTCTCGGCCATCTGCCAGAGGGCTTCGTCGGCCTTGCTGTAGATGGGGAACTGGTCCACCATCGCCTGGAAGCGGTTGGCGGCGGCCGGGAAGCTGCCCTTTTTCTGATACAGGGTGCCCACGCGGAACTCGCTATCGGCCAGCACTTCCTGAATGTCGCGCAGCTTCTGTTGCGCCAGGGGAGCGAACTTGCTGTTGGGGAATTGCAGAATGAGCTGTTTGCATTCCTGCTCCGCGCGCAGCGCGTGCATGGGGTCGCGATCGGGCTTTTCCATCTGCTTGTAATGGATGTCGCAGACCTTCTCCTGGGCTTCGGCGGCCTCTTCCATGGCGGGGTAGAACAGGATGAAGTCCTTGTACTCGGCTTCGGCCTGCGCCAGGCCGTGGCTGCCGCCCTCGCGGAACCAGGCGTCGGCGATGGCCAGCTTGGCCTTGGCCAAGTATTCGCTGGTGTCGTAGGTGTTGATGAGGTTTTGCAGCAGCAGGCGCGCGATTTCGAAACGGCTGTGCTCGATATCGTTGATGGCCTTGTCGAACAGCACCTTATCGGGCTGCTGCGTGTCCTTGGTGATGGGGTTAGAGTACTTCTTGCGGCGAATGCCACAGCCGCCGAGCAGTACCGCAACCGCCAAAACCAGAGCGGTAGAACGAATCGCGTTTCGAAACATAATCACTCAATCACCCCAAGCAGACTCAGCATGCGACCGCGGTCGCCTGCGCCGCGATCTCACGCATCTCACGTAACGTGGCTTCCGGGTCCGCACTGTGAAAGATCGCCGACCCTGTGACGATCCAGTCACACCCCGCGCGCACCACTTCCGCCAGATTCTCTTTGTGCACGCCGCCATCGATTTCGATGGGCAGCGCTAACTGCTTCTCACGGCGCAGCCTCGCGAGCTTGCGCACCTTCTCCAGCACGTAGGGAATCAACTTCTGTCCGCCGAATCCCGGATTCACGCTCATCAGGAGCACGTAATCCGCCACTTCCACCACTTCTTCCAGCACCGCCACCGGGGTTCCCGGATTGAGCACCACCCCTGCCAGGGCGCCGGCCTTGCGAATCATGCCGAGTACGCCATCCAGATGGCGCGCGGCCTCGTAATGCACGGAGACCGAATTGGCTCCCGCCTCCACGAACGCGGTCACAAAGCGCTCCGGATTCTCGATCATCAGGTGGACGTCCAGATGCAGTTTGGTGGCTTTGCGCACGGCTTCCACCACCGGCGGACCGATGGTCAAATTGGGCACAAAATGGCCATCCATCACATCCAAATGGAGCATTTTGGCGCCGCCACGCTCCACGCGTGCGATGTCATCGGCCAGGCGGGCAAAATCCGCCGACAGGATCGAGGGAACGATTTCAATCATTTACGGACTTATGCTGATTTTATCACACAGGCGTAGAAACCGTCCCCTGGGTCGCGCCCCGGAATGCGGCGCATAGTGTCCACAACGCGGTTGGCAGGCGGACCCAGAGGGTACCCCGCCTGCCCCACTACGCCTTCGTTCTCCTCCGGTTCGAGCGAACAGGTTGCGTACACCAGGAGCCCGCCGGGGGCCAGCACGGCGAGGGCGTTGGCGAGCAAGGCCGACTGACGGGCGCGCAGGTCGTCGAGATCTTCCGGCTTGAGGCGCCATTTGATTTCCGGATTGCGCCCGAGGGTGCCGGTGCCGGAACAGGGCGCGTCCACCAGAATGCGGTCGAAGGGACGGGCGAAGGGCAGCGGCCGGGTGCCGTCGAGGACCAGCAGGTTGGCGGTCAGCGGCTTGAGCTGAACGAGGCGGTGGAAGTGCAAGTCGGCAGCGATGACGTGAACCCCGGCTTCCAGCGCCTGCGCGGTCTTATTGCCGGGCGCGGCGCAGAGGTCGAGAAAGCGCTGCCCGGGAGCGAGCGCGAGGAGCGGCACGATGGATTGGGAACCGATATCCTGCATGCGGTCGCCGGCGGGCGAGCTGCGGAGGTATTTCTCCGGCTCGCGTAGCGCGGCCTGCGCGATGCCGACGGCGGTTTCGGCGCCGAATGCCGCTTCCCAGCGACTCAAGAGCCACTCCGGGCAGGAAAGCTCGATTTCGCGCGCGGGCCACGCAACCGGATCGCGATTCGCCTGGCGCAGGAGGGCGTTGACGAAGCCCGCGGCGGAGGTCTTGTGGGCGCGCTTCACGAGTTCGACGGAGTCCTTGACGGCGGCGTGAGGCGGCACGCGCTCCAGGTAGCGCACCTGGTAGAATCCCATGCGCAGGGCGATGCGCACGGCGAGATCGAGCTTGCGCGCGCGGCCGGAATGGTGCTGGATCAGGAAATCGAGCTGGGCGCGATAGCGGAGGACGCCGAAGACGATCTCCGCGGCCAACCCGGCGTCGCGGGCATCGAGCGAGGCGGAGTGGGTCAGCAGGAGGTCCGAGGCATAGCCTCCCGATTCCACCTTGAGCAGGATGTCGAACGCGACGACGCGGGCGGTGGCGATACTCACAGAGTTTCAGCATAGCGCCTTGGCCGGGAGACGCGCCGCGGACCAGAAGCCCTGCCCCGCTATAATTAAGCCAGTGGAACTCGAGAAGGTACTGCTGCACAAGGTGGGGGAGGCGATTCATCGCTACCGCATGATTCGCGATGGCGACCGGGTG
>JADGNS010001006.1 GCA_017883355.1 Candidatus Solibacter sp. | reverse complement strand
CTCTCTCCTGTCGGGTTTCCGCCAGAGCACAATGGCGATGGCCAGAAAGTTGATCGCCGTGATGCTTGCCACCATCAGCGGCAGCAGGTGGGAGATAAATCCGCTCACCCACACTGCTACCGCCATCTTCAACAGGAACGCAAACGCCATCCCGCACAGGATGGGCACCGTTTTGTAGCGCGTCGCCAGGACACCCGTCGTATAAAGCAGTTTGTCGCCCACGATCTCGGCGACGAACACGGTTCCATAGGTTGCGAGCAAGATCGGCAGCATCGGACCTGACAGCCCCTCCTACATTGGCTCCCCGTCACGGCCCGGGTCGGCGCGACCGCTCGGGGGCGACGAGTCCACTCCAAGGTATTGGCAGTATATAACATGATGCGATCCCTTAGATTGCCCCAGCCGTGGCCGTCGCCACGCCGCCGCGCCGGTAGCGTGATAATGGGAAGGCATGCGGCGGCTGCTTTTGCTTTGCACCATCCCGTGGCTTCTGGCGGCGGACGACCGTTGGGTGAAGTTCACCCGCGGCCCGTTTGAAGTGATGACCGACGCCGCCCCGCGCGGCGCCCGCGAGACCCTGGTGCGCTTCGAGCAGTTCCGCAACGCGCTCGGCCAGATTGTCGGCGAAGACGACTTGCAGACTCCCTTGCCGGTGCGCATCCTGGTCTTGAAGAACGCCAAAGGCTGGACCTCTACCGCGCCCATTACGGAGGGCCGCGACCGCTTTGCCATCGTGCTCGGCGAAAAGAGCGCGGTGACGCCCGAGGTCTATAGCGAGTTGGCGCGGCTGCTTCTGAAGAGCAACACCGCGCAGATGCCGGCGGCCTTCGAACACGGATTGATCGCGTTCTTCTCCACCTTCGAGGTCAACGGCATCCGCATCACCGCCGGGAAGCCGCCGGCCAAACCCGATCTGGATTGGGCGCGCATCCATATGATGGTGGCCGACCCGGATTACTACGGCAAGATCCGCGTGCTGCTCTACAACCTGCGCCACGGCGTGGCGGACGACCCGGCCTATCGCAACGCATTCGGCAAATCCGCGGCGGAGGTGGAAGCCGCGGCGAAGAGTCACTTCGCCGCCGGGAATTTCCAGACCGCGTCGCTGCCCAGCCGACCCATGTCGGAAGGCGATTTTCCGGAACGGCAGGTGTCGGCGCCGGAGAGCGCCCTGGCGCGCGCAGACCTGCTGGTGGGCGCGCCATCGGCCGCCGAATACCAGAAATTGCTGGCCGGACACGAGAAGATTCCCGAAGCCGAAGAGGGACTCGGCCTGATGGCGCTGCGCGAGCAGCGTAACGACGACGCGCACAACTATTTCGAGGCCGCCGTGGAAGCCCACAGCACGAGCGCGCGCTGCTATATCGAGTACGCCAAGCTGGAGCGCGACCCCGACAAGGCCGAGGACGCTCTCCTCAAGGCGGCGGGAATCAACCCGAAGCTCGCCGAACCTTTCGCTCTGCTGGCGGCGCGCGACACCGATCCGCGCAAGCGCCTGATGCACTGGAAGGCCGCCACCGAGAGAGATCCGCGCAACACGGCGTATTGGCGGGCGCTTGCCGAAACCTACCTGGACGAGAACAATTACGGCGAAGCCGGCAAGGCCTGGCGCGGCGGCGAACAGGCCGCCACCGACCCCGCGGAGCGCGAGAAATTTCACCGTGCGCGCATGCTGGTGGAGCAGCAGCGCCTCGATCACGCGGAGGCCGAGAAGCGCCAGGAAGCCGAAGAGAAGGCGCGCGAACTCGCCCGCCTCAAGGCCCAGGCCCTCGTCGACCTGCATAAGTCCGAAGCCAAATTCAGCGACGGCAAGCCCGTGGGCGCCGACAAGCCCGTGCCCTGGTGGGACGGGCCGAAGCCCGAGGGCAAAGTCAGCGGCACGCTCAGACAGGTGGATTGCCTGCCCAATCAGCAGGCGCGCCTCACCATTGAGGACGCGGCGCACAAGCTGGTGAAGTTGCTGGTGGCCGATCCATCCAAGGTGGTGTACTCCGGCAACGGCGAAGTGTCGCTGGGCTGCGGCGTGCAGAAGGCGCGCAGGATTACCGTCGAGTACTTCCCGAAGGCCAACGCCAGGCTGGCCACCGCCGGCGAGGTTGCCACCATCGAGTTCCAGTGACAGTTCCAGTGACCCAGGCCGGCGCACAGGTCGACGACGCTGCGCGCTACCGCTGGGTAGTGCTGGCGGTATTCGTGCTCTCCACCGCGATCAACTACCTGGACCGCGCCACGCTCTCCGCCCTGGCGCCGGTGTTGATCGACGAGTTCCACCTTTCCAACGCACAGTACGGTTTGATCGGCAGCGCCTTCAGCCTGACCTACGCCGCCAGCGCGCCGTTCGCCGGATTGCTGCTCGACCGCATCGGGCTGAACCGCGCCATCAGTTTCGCCGTGGGGCTGTGGTCTTGCGCCGGCATCGCCACCGGCTTGACCAGCGGACTGGGAGGACTGGTGGGCTGCCGCGCGGTGCTCGGGGCGGCCGAAGCCGCCGGCATTCCCGCGGCGGGAAAGGCGATTCATCAATACCTGCGCCCCGGCGAGAGAGCGCTCGGCAACGCGGTCAACCAGGCTGGTGTGAGCCTGGGCTCCGTGATCGCGCCGCTATTGGCCACCTGGATTGCGCTGCGCAGCGGATGGCGCCATGCGTTCGTGGTGACGGGTGTGCTGGGGCTCGCCTGGATTCCGCTCTGGCTCTGGGTCTCGCGCCGCGGCCAGGCAGCGCCCGCACCGGGACAGCATCGCGTGGCCGATGCGGCCATGTTGCGCGACCGCCGCCTCTGGGTTTTTGCCGCAGCCAACGCGCTGAGCATGGTGGGCTATTTTTTCTGGTTCTTCTGGACCTCGAAGTACATGGTGGACGTGTACCGCCTCTCGCTCCAGCAGGCCGCGTGGTACGTCTGGATTCCGCCGGTATTTGCGTGCTGCGG
>JADGNS010001005.1 GCA_017883355.1 Candidatus Solibacter sp. | reverse complement strand
ACCGAGAGATTAGGTGCCAATGGAAGACCGCTCCCTGACGGTCGCGGCTCCGATCAGAGCCACGACCGTAAGGGAGTGGTTTCCGGCAAAGGAAAAACAGTACGCGGTCAGAGCACTAGGGGCCTTTTACAACACCTTTACAGCGCTGCTACTCAACACACGAACCTGGCAGTTACAGTGATTGTCATGGCCTCACAAAACATCCCCAACAGAATGCCGCGGGTATCGAGATGATCTCCCATCGCGCCTTATTGGTGGCCGATGCACCTGGCCCCAGCGTCTCGCGAATCGGCAGGTCGTGGCTTCGGCACGGTGGCGGGGTGGAGCACGAACTACTCGCCACCCCGGAGGCATCCTCTTTCCTGATCTGCAAACGGGCCCGCGAGGTTGGTATGGTCCATTGGCTCGATCAAATCGCCTACCAGGCGCTGTGCGGCGCGGTGCGGGCGCCACAGGTTGTGATGGTGCATCACCTGACTGACGACTTCATGGCGGAAGGGATCGCCGGCCTGGATTACTGTGACGCGATTACGACGAGTTCCCGGTTTTGGCAATCCAAGCTGGAGACGCTGACGGGACGTCCCGCGGTACGTATTCCGTACAGCATTAACACCCGAACATTCCAGCCGCCGGCGGACCGCGCGGCGGCAAGGGCGGCGGCCGGTATCGGGGCAGGACGGTTCGTCGTCGGCTTCCTGGACAAGTCCGGCGCGAATCACGCAAACCGGGAAGGACTTGATGTTCTGGAGGCGGCTATAAAGAGTGCTGCCGACCGCCGCCTCAACCTTAGCCTGGTTCTGGCCGGTCCCGGGTGGGACGCTCTGGCGCACCGCTTGCGGCAAGCTGGAGTCCATGTGTTGCAGCGGCAATACAAAACCACGGAAGAGGCGGTGGCCGCGTATGCCCTGATGGATGCTCTGCTGGTAACCTCCAGCGAGGATGGGGGGCCCTGCACCATCCTGGAAGCGATGGCGTGTGGCGTTCCGGTCATCACCTCCGTGGTGGGCCATGTGCCGGAAATCGTCTTTGATGGCAAGACCGGATTGATCTGCCCATCGAGAAGCCCCCAGGAATACATGGAACGGCTGGACCGGCTTATGAGCTCTCCGTACCTTCACCAGCACATTGCCGGGCAGGCGCGAGAATTTGTAGCCAGGGAGCGCGACGACGCTGTCGTGATCCCGCGCATCGACTTTGCGGCGCTGTACAAGGGCGCGCGCGAGCGGTTTCAATCCCGCAACCGGCTGGAACGTGCGATCCGAGTGCTGCCTTCGGCTTATCTGTATGCGAGGTCGGTGGCGCGCCCCTTATTCCGGACGGGGACCCCGGCGTGATCGATAGGAAATAGCTGCTCGATCGAGTTCGCACGAGCGGGTCAAACGAGCCCTGGACGTTGCGAATCCGTAGTGGGCCTGGTCCTGTCCGCCTGCGTGACACTCGCGCCGCCGGGATTATCTCCCACTATTGTTACGGGATTCTACCGTCGCGGTTATTGACCAAAAATGGTGAGAATCATGGCTATGAGACAGCACACAGCAAAACTGTTGGATCCAAGGAAAACGGGACACGAGGCTGGTCGTCTTGAGGAGGATCTCAAGAAGAGGGTTGTCGGCCAGGATGAGGCTGTTCGCCAGGTCGTCAACACCTACCAGACGTACCTTGCGGGCATGAACACCCCGGGGAGGCCAATCGGCAATCTGCTGTTCCTGGGACCGACCGGGACGGGCAAGACCAGGCTGGTCGAGGCGCTGGCGGAAAGCCTCGTGGGCGACGCCAGGGCCGTCATCCGGATCGACTGTGCGGAGTTTCAACACGGCCACGAGATCGCCAAGCTTGTCGGATCGCCTCCCGGATACCTGGGGCATCGTGAGACACACCCCGCCCTCAGCCAGAGTGCGCTGAATCAACATCACACACGCACTGTGAAGATCAGCTTCTTGCTCTTTGACGAAATCGAGAAGGCGAGCGACACGCTGTGGAACCTCCTGCTGGGCATTCTGGACAAGGCTTCGCTGACGCTCGGGGATAACAGCAAGGTGGATTTCTCCAACACGATGATATTCATGACCAGTAATCTCGGGGCCATGGACATGCAGCGTGCACTGCAGCCCGGAATGGGGTTCGCCCCGTCCAAAACTGGAGACCGGCGCGGGATTGGCCAGGTAGAGCCCGAAACTAACCGGAAGCTGGCGGACATCGGGTCGGCCGCGGCGCGCAGGGTGTTCTCCCCGGAGTTTATCAATCGTATCGATAGGATCCAGGTGTTTCAGCCCCTGGGTGAGTCGCAATTGCGCCGCATCCTCGAGTTGGAGTTGCATTTGGTGCAGCAGCGCATATTGAGCGCGGGCGCGGAACGAGCGCTTGTCCTTTCACTAACGCAATCCGCAAAGGACCACCTGCTCCGTACGGGAAGCGATATAAGGTACGGAGTAAGATATCTTAGACGGACCGTCGACCGCGCACTGGTGGAGCCGCTGTCCAATTTGATCGCCAGCGGCCAAGTGAGTGCGGGAGATACGATTCGCGTGAACTACAGCTCCAGGCTCGAACGCATGATGTTCTCCCATGTGGCCGAGGCGCTGCGCACGGTCGATATCCGCCAACCCCTCAAGTGCCTGTCGGCCCAGCAGGTGGCACAAACCGCGGGCGGCACCGCCGCATGAATCTCCGGGGTGGACGGCGGACCTCGGTGAAGTCCGAAGTAGAAGAGGTAGCCCTGCGCGTCTTGGCGTGAGAATGTGGGGCAGGCGGGGTACCCTCGGGTCCGCCTGCCCCACCAGGTCTGCGACCGCGAGATTCGGTGCCATTGGAAGACCGCTCCCTCACAGTCGCGGCTCCGATCAGAGCCACGACGTCAGAGAGTGGTATCCCGCAAGGCTTCGGGGAAGGTGAATGCTTCGAGCAACGTGTGCGGGGATGAGGGGAACCGGA
>JADGNS010001004.1 GCA_017883355.1 Candidatus Solibacter sp. | reverse complement strand
TCCACGTTGTAGTCGCTGATGCAGATCACTTGATTCAGCGGGAGATTCAGCGCGCGCGCGGCGAAGCGCTTCCAGGCCGGCCGCCGCGTGGCGACATACCCTTCGGGATGCGAGCCCTGGTCGGTGAAGAAGACTTTGGCCACGCCCCGCAGGCGCGCCACCCACGGGTAAGGACTGAGGAAGCCCGTGAAGTAGAGGTGGAGGATGTCCGCGGGATGCCGCTTCAGAATCCGAGCCAGATCCGCGGCCGGCCGCGCCGCGAATTTCCACGCGTCGTGGAGCACATCGAAGGTGACATTGGGCAGTTCCAGGAAGCGGCGGACTTCACCCTCCGGCAGGGATTCGTAGCAGAGCACGCTTTCCCAACCCTGCGCGGCCAGGCGCGCTGAGAGGGCGCGGGCAAAAGCCTCCGAGCCACCGATCCGCGAGGGATTTACCCCGAAGACGGAAACCACCCGTCCAGCCGGTTTCATACTCAGGCAGGTATCGGCGCGGGCGCCGAACGCGGCCGCAGCGCGCCCACCAGGTCGATGAGCGGTTTTCCGCTGGCTTCCAGGCGGGCTTGAATCTCGGGCGACGGCTTTTGCGCCACCAGCACGTGATCGGCCCATTCCAGCATGGCATCCAACTGACCGTCGAGCAGGTTGCCGATGTGCGGGATGGCGTTCATGATGTAGCGCTGGTTGCTGCCATAGATCTCGCCGAGTTGGATGTGCGGGTCGTGCACGCGCACCTTGCGGCCTTTGCCGATCAGCGTCTCCAGCAGCAACACCACCGGGCTTTCGCGCAAGTCGTCGGTGTTCTCCTTGAACGCGAGGCCGAACACGCCGATCCGCTCGGAGGGCAGATCCAGCGCCAGGGCGATGGCGCGGTCCAGTTGGGCGTGATTGGAAGGCAGCACGGATTCCAGCAGCGGCAGCTTCAGATCCAGGCGAGAAGCGCGGTAGACCAGCGCGCGCAGATCTTTTGGCAGGCAGGAGCCGCCGAATGCGAAGCCCGGCTTGAGGTAGGCGCGCGAGATATTCAACGCGTGGTCGCGGCACAGCGTGTCCATCACCTCGGCGCCATCGATGCCCAATTCGCCCGCCAGGGCGCCAATCTCGTTGGCGAAGGAGATCTTCACGGCATGAAACGCGTTGCAAGCGTACTTGATCATCTCCGCCGTGCGCAGCGCCACGATCGAGGGCTCTACCGGCAGGCTGGAGTAAATCGCCGCCACCTGTCGCACCGCCGCCGGGAGAGCCCCGCCAACCACTAGCAGCGAGGGCTCCATGAAGTCCCGAACCGCCGCGCCCTCGCGCAGGAACTCCGGATTGGAGACTACCGATACCAGCGGCGAGCCACCCATCTCGGGCAACACCACGTCTTCGCATGTCCCCGGATATACCGTACTGCGCACCGCCACCACCAGCGGCTTGTTGCGCCCGGGAAGCGACTCGGCGATTTCCTGGGACACGCGGCGCAACTGATCGAGGCCGAGGTTGCCGTTCTTCTCCGAAGGCGTACCCACGCAGATCAGCGCGACATCGGCATCGGCAAGGGCGTCGCGCAGGGAAACGGAAGCAGTCAGACGTCCCGCCGCGACACCTTCCTGGACCAACTCTTCCAACCCGGGTTCGAAGAACGGTGCGCGCCCGGCACGGACGGTATCGACCTTGAACTGGTCACGGTCCACGCCCACCACGCGATGACCGACGTGGGCCAGGCACGCGGCGGTGACACATCCTACATAGCCGAGGCCCAGAACGGCAATTTGCTGGGGATTTATTTCGCCCGAAACAGGATCCACGCCCTTTAGTATGCCATGCGCCCGATTGCGAGTTGAAGCTCGGATGGTCGGTTATGTTCCAATGGAGTACTGTGAGATTGCTCCGCCGAATCATCCTGCTCGGCCTGGTACTGTATTTGGGCGCCTGGGCATATCGCATCGTCACCCGGAAATACTACATCTGGCTGCCGGGATACGTGAGCTGGCTGTTGCACCAGGAGAAACCGGCTGGGGCGCCGGTACACGTCTTCTTCTTCTTCGTGGATCACTTCGAGCCGGGCGCAGATACGGCCATGATGGACCGCTGGGTCAACGACTATCCCAAGATCGCCGGCCGCCATCGCGACAGCGCGGGGCGGCCCTGGCAGCACACCTGGTTCTATCCCGGAGAGCAGCCGATTGACCGCAACATGACGGCCCTGCAAAAGCTGGTGGCCGCGGGGTACGGCGAAACCGAACTGCACCTGCACCACTTCAACGATACGCCGCAATCCGCGCGCGAGCGATTCCAGCGCGCGATCGCCTGGTTTCAAACTTATGGCTTCCTCAAGAGCGCCAATGGGGCAACCCATTTCGGGTTCATTCACGGGAACTGGAGCCTGGATAACAGCCGCGGCAACGCGTTCTGCGGCAACAACCGGGAACTCGTCATGCTGCGCGAGTTGGGCTGCTTCGCCGACTTCACCTTCTCGAGTATTTTCGTAGAATCGCAGCCATCATCGGTCAACAATATCTTCGAAGCCACGGACGACGACCTTCCGAAGTCTTACGATCAAGGGGTACCGTTGCGATCCGGCGTCAAGCCCACGGGCGACCTACTGATCTTTCAGGGTCCGCTGCTCCTGGTGCCCACTGCCCGGCCTGCCAAACTATTCCTGGAAGTGGAGAATGCCGAGGTGCACCCGGCTGTGCCGGTCACCTCGCGCCGCATGGACGCCTGGATGCGCGCCAACATCCACGTGGAAGGACGTCCCGAGTGGCGCTTCATCAAGATCCACACGCACGGCGCGAGCACGAAAGAAGACGCCGACGAGATTCTCGGCCCCGAACTGGACCAGGCGCTCTCTTACCTGGAAAAGACTTATAACGACGGCGCGCACTATGTACTGCACTACGTGACGGCGCGCGAAGCGTTCAACCTGGCGCGGGCCGCGGTGGACGGGAA
>JADGNS010001003.1 GCA_017883355.1 Candidatus Solibacter sp. | reverse complement strand
GGCTTGGCGGAGGCGGTGCGCACCAGGCCATCCGTGGTGTCGATGAAAGAAAAGTTGGTGATCACCTGTGGTTTGCCGTCCTGCAGGATGACGAAGTCTTCTCTTCGCAGGTCCGTGACCGGCTTATCCTTGGAATCCATCACCACGGCGTCCACCTGCACCAGGTTGACCGTGATGCGGATGACCGTGTCGGAAGCCTGCGGCTGCAAGCTCTGCGGCGCCGGAGTCAGCGCCGAAGCCAGGGCGAGCGTGAGAAAAAGGACAGTAAGAGCCCGATGCATTCTTAAAGGAGACAAACAGCCCCTCATCTACTATGACTACCCGCGGACCCCGAAAGTTGCGGCCATCTTCAGAGCGCGCGAGAGATGATTTCGCGTAATTCCTCCCCGGTCAGGACGATTGGGTTCCCTTTCATGCTGCTGGCCTGCCCCGCCTTCTCCACCAGCAGTGCGAGATCGCTCTGTGTGATGCCGTACGTGCGTAGCGGCGGAATCTCCAGCTCCTGGCACAGGGCAGCGATCCACGCGACGCCGTCGGTGGCTGTGGCGTGGGGCCTTCCACTTAACAGACGCGCCACTTCGTCGTAGCGTGTCAGTTTCTCCGGGGCGCGGGCGCGGAGGGCACGGATGTTGACCTCCATGGCGTACGGCAGCAGCGCGGCGCATACGGCCCCGTGGGGCGCCGGAAACATGCCTCCGATCGGGGCGGCGAAGCCGTGCACCGCGCCCAGCCCCGCATTGGCCAGCGCCATGCCGCCCAGCAGGCTGGCCCAGGCCATATCCCTCCGGGCTTCCCTATCGCCGCCGTCCTGCCAAACCCGCCGCAGGGCCCCAGCCGCGCGCCGCATGCCTTCCACCGAGAACTGGTCCGTCATCGGGTTGGCGCGCAGCGAGACGTAGGGCTCGATCAACTGCGTGAGGGCGTCGAGCCCGGTGGAGGCCGTAATCGCGCGCGGAAGTTCGTAGGTCAGCTCGGGATCCACCACCGCCAGGCGCGGCAGCATCGACGGGCTGCGCAGGCTGGCTTTCACGCGCTGCTCCGGGCTTGCCAGCACGGCGTTGCGGGTGACTTCGCTGCCCGTTCCGGCGGTGGTCGGTATGGCGATGCAGGGGGCGGCGGGGACGGCGAGGGGGCGGCCGAGGCCGATGACTTCGAGGTAGTCCAACGGGTCGCCGGGGTTGGTCAGTAACGCGGCCAGCGCTTTTCCTGTGTCGAGCGCGCTGCCGCCGCCGAAAGCAATGACCAGATCGCAATCGCGCGGGGCGGAACGGATCAGATCCAGCGTGGGCTCGCCCGCGACCGCGAAGCGCACGGTCGATACCTGCGCGGCGGCCAGGGCCTTTTCCAAAGGGGCAGCGCGGTCGGCGGCGGCTCCGGTGACCAGTAGAGCGCGGCGGCCCATGGCGGCGGCGGCCGCGGGCACGTGCTGCAAGGTTCCCTCGCCGAACAGGATGCGGGCGGCTGTGGCAAATTCAAAGGTTGGCATCGGGTGTTGCGCCGGAGCGCTCGTTCCCAGGATACAATGCCACCATGTCTGCAACCTCCGCCACGCTACTCGTGAAAATGGGCCAATGGGCCCTTATACTCGGACTCTTCCTGCCGCCCCTCGGCCTGCGCGCGCAGTTGCGCTCTGTTGAGCAGCGCACCGCCAACGGTGTCCTGGAAGGTGTCGTCAGCGCCGATGGCAAGGTTCGCACCTTCAAGGGCATCCCGTTTGCCGCGCCGCCGGTCGGCCCCTTGCGCTGGAAGGCCCCGCAACCCGCGGCCGCCTGGACCGGGGTCCGCAAAGCTACCGAATATGGCGCGCGTTGCATGCAGGCTCCCATCTATTCGGACATGATCTTCCACGACACCGGGCCCAGCGAAGATTGCCTGTACCTCAACCTTTGGATGCCGGCGGCGCCGGTGTCGCCGCGCCTCCCCGTCATGGTGTGGATTTATGGCGGAGGCTTTGCCGCGGGAGCTACATCCGAACCCCGCCAGGACGCGGGCAACCTGTCTAAGCAGGGCGTGCTGGTGGTGTCCATGAACTACCGGCTGGGCATCTTCGGATTCTTCGCGCATCCGGCGCTGACTAAGGAATCGGGGCACGATGCGGCGGGAAACTATGGCCTTCTGGATCAGGTCGCGGCCCTCAAATGGGTCAAGGACAACATCGCGGACTTCGGCGGCGATCCCGGCAACGTCACGATTTTCGGCGAATCGGCGGGCTCGTTTTCGGTCAGCGCGCTGATGGCGTCCCCGCTCGCCCAGGGGCTGTTCCGGCGGGCCATCGGCGAGAGCGGCGCCTTCTTCGGCGATACCCTGCGCGCCCAGTCCCGTACCGAAACGGAGAAGGTCTGCGTGGAGTTTGCCAAATCCTCCCTGGGCACCGATTCCATCGAGGCGCTGCGCGCCAAACCCGCTGCCGACGTCCTGCAAGCCGCGTCAAAACCCGGGGCCGCGCGCTTTGTCCCCAACATCGACGGGTACTTCCTGCCGCAAAGCGTGGAGGCGATTTTCGCCGCCGGCAAGCAAAGTCATGTTCCGCTGCTCGCCGGGTGGAACGCCGATGAACAGAGCTACCGCTCCATCTTTGGAGGATTCGATCCGACCCCGGAAAACTTCCTGACGCGCGCCCGCGCCCTCTACGGCGACCGTGCCGAAAGCATCCTGAAGCTTTATCCGGCGGCGACCGTCGCCGAGACCAGGCGATCGGCGCAAGACCTCGCCGGCGACCGCTTCATCGGCTACGGTACCTGGAAATGGATGGAGATGCACCTGAAGACCGGGCAGGCGCCCCTCTACCGCTACCGCTTCGAGCAGACGCTCCCCCTGGCTCCCGACGCGCCTCCTGCGGCGGAGCCCGCGGCGCCGCACGCTTCGGAGATCGAGTTCGTATTCCAGGTGCTCTCGTCGAGAAAGCTCCCCTGGCGGCCCGAAGACCGCAGGGTGTCG
>JADGNS010001002.1 GCA_017883355.1 Candidatus Solibacter sp. | reverse complement strand
CCACCAGCAGTATGCGCTTCCCGCGAATGATACTCTGTTCCATTGTCAGTTTAAACTACGGCCACGGCGAGGCATGCCGCGCCAAAGCCAGACGACAGCCATCGCTCCATCCGCGTTCGAGTTCAATTCCTGTGGCGTGCGAGGCGCTCCCATTCCTTGAACCATTCATCTTCCCACCATCGAATGCAGCTATCCACTGGCAACACTATACCGCACCGCGAGGGTTAACTTCAACCGGGGCAATGCTCAAAAATCATCCCCGGGATTCACCGGGAGACATGATGACCTAAAAGCTTGCCGGCGTCCCAGTCAGTGAAGAGGTGGACCGCGCTGCCGCGCTCATTCTCCTTGTTCCTCCGCGAGGCCTGGCTAGCATAGCCACATGAAGAACACGTTTTCTCGCCGCAACTTCCTCCGAACTTCAACCCTTAGCAGTTCAGCCCTGCTCCTCTTGCCCCGTGCCAGACTCGCGTTCGCCTACGAGGTCAACGGCAACCTGAATGTCGCCGGCATCGGTATCGGCGGCCAGGGCCGAGGCGACCTCGACAACATCTCCGGCCTCGGTGTGAACATGGTCGGCTTGTGTGACGTGGACCAGAAGCGCGCGGGCGACATCTTCCAAAAGCATCCTGCGGCGAAGCCGTTCACTGATTTCCGGCGGATGCTCGATGAGATGGACAAGCAGATTGATGCCGTGGTGATCGCCACGCCCGACCACACTCACGCCGTCGCCGCCGTAGCGGCGATGAAGCGCGGCAAACATGTGTATTGCGAGAAGCCCCTCACCCGCACCGTGTATGAAGCGCGAGTGATGCGTCAAACCGCGCTCAAGCACAAGGTTGTCACTCAGATGGGCAATCAGGGCAGCGCCGAAAATGGCCTGCGTCGCGCCGTGGAGCTGGTTTGGAGCGGCACGATCGGTGACGTCCGGGAAGCCCACTTGTGGTTTGATGGCGGCAATGGACCTCAGAAACGCCCGGCCGACCAACCGCCGGTGCCCGAGTCTTTGTCCTGGGATCTCTGGCTCGGACCCGCCGCCGAGCGCCCCTACAATCCCTGTTACTTGCCGGCGAACTGGCGGGCCTGGCGGGCTTTCGGCAGCGGCATCGTCGGCGACTTTGGCTGTCATACCGGCAATCTGATGTTTCGGGCGTTGCGCCTCGATCAGTTATGGAACCCTCCGCCTGGGGTGAAAGCCAAACAGAACGTGATCCGTGTGGAAGCCAAGCCGTCGGAAGTGGACCAGGAAGGCTATCCGTCGTCGATGGTGGCGGTGGTCAATCTGCCGGCGCGCGGTGAATTGCCCCCAGTCAAGCTGACCGTTTACGCCAAGGATAAGCCCCCAGAAGAACTGCTCCTGGGCCACCCGCGCGGCGGTTGGGGCGATCTTCTTGTAGGCTCGAAAGGATCAATCTATTCCGATTGCCCCTGGAACACGCGCTTCGTCTTGTTGCCGAAGGAGAGATTCCTAAGCGTTAAAGCCGGCCCATCGCAGACGCTCCCGGTTGCCAACGGCCACCACCGGGAATGGGTCGAGGCCTGCAAAGGCAACGGCAAGACCTTCTCCGGCTTTGAGATCGGCGGCCCGCTCACTGAACTGATGCAATTGCTGAATCTCGCCACACTGGTGGAAGGCCCGGTTGAATACGACGCCCTCAGCGGCAAGGTTCTCAACTCCAAGACCGCCAGCGCCCTGGTGCATCGGCAATACCGCAAAGGCTGGGCGCTTTGAGCCCCACGAAGCTCTGCGAGCCGATCCTCACCTCAAACTGGAACTCATGAAACACTTCTCACCTCTACTGCTCCTGCCACTTGTTGCGCTCACGGCGCTTTCCACCTTCGCCGCGTCCTCCACCTCGGGCCCCTCGCCAGCTTCCCCCGCGACCACGCCTCCAACCCTCGCCCCGGCCCCTGATCTCTGGGCCCTGGCCCAACGCGATCGTGCCGTCCACCGCTTCTCCACGCTGTTCACCGCCCAGAACGTGCGCGAATACTTCTCCTCCGACGCCGGACTGCGCGACGCCATTGACTGGTGCAAGCGCACCGCCGTCACCAAGGTCTATATCGAAGAGTTCCGCGGCGCCTACACCGCCGACCGCGCCACGCTCGTCAAGGCCCGCGACGCCTTTCGCGCCGCCGGCATCGAGACCTCCGGCTGCATCACCACCACCCGTCTCGGCAAGGACTCCACCGGCTGGAAGGAGATCGCCTGCTACACCGATCCTCAGACCCAGGAGAAGCTCAAGTCGGTGTTTGAATACGCCGCCGGCCTCTTCAACGAGATCATGATCGACGACTTCTGGTTCACCGATTGCGAATGCCCCGAGTGCAAGACCGCGCGCGCCGCTCGCGTCGTCACCATCGGCAGCGCACGCTACCCTGTCGCCGGCGACACCTGGGAGGAGTACCGCAGCGAACTGATGGTCCAGCTCTCGCGCCACTACATCCTCGAGGCCGCCCGCAAGGTCAACCCCAAGGTCAAGATCATCATCAAGTATCCGCAATGGTATGACGCCTTCCACGAGCGCGGCTACGATGTGGCGCGCGAGACTGCCGACTTCGACCGCATTTGGGTCGGCACCGAGACGCGCGACTACGCGAACAAGCAGTGGGGCGGCACGGTCCAGTTCGAGGGCTTCTTCATCATGCGCTGGCTTGGCGGCTTGGGCGGCGCCAAGTGCGGCGGCGGCTGGTTCGATCCCTATGGCACCAGCCCGGCCACCTACCTCGAGCAAGCGCGCCAGACCGTTCTGGCCGGCGCCCGCGAGTCGATGCTCTTTTGCTACGGCAGCCTGCAAGGGGACACCGGTCCAAAGAATGTCGAGGCCCTGCGCGCCAACATCCCCGAGCTCTTCGCCGTCGCCCGTGAGGTGGCGCAACGCCGCCCCGCCGGTATCGCCGCTTACAAGCCCGCCAGCAGCCACCCCGGCGGCGAGAAG
>JADGNS010001001.1 GCA_017883355.1 Candidatus Solibacter sp. | reverse complement strand
GCCGGTGTAGAGCCACGTGTTGGTGGCGGCGTGCAGGAACTTGCCGGCGTGCTCGCCGATCCAATCCTGCTCCCCGGGACGCTGTTGGAAGCCCTTCAGGATGCCCTTTTCGTCCACGTGAAGCAGGCGCCCTTCCAGGTTCACGCGCATGCGATCGCCCAGAAGGCCTTCCATGCGCTGGCCGGCGTAAGGGGCCGGGGTAAACCGGTCGGCCACTTTGTCGGCGACGGCGGCGGGCTGGAGCGGTTGGGCGGCAAGCGCCGGCAAGACGCACACGATGACTGGCAGCAGGTATCTCATAGTCTTCCGTAAAGTGGATTCTCTTCCGGTTCGCCTTCCGAGTCAAGCGGGGTGCGCCGTTCCCGACGAAACAAACAGCGGCGGAGGATTTCTCAACGAATTCGTGGTCCCGAGAGAGTCCCCACTGAGGATTAGTCCCGGGCCAGCGCCTCGATGGGGTCGAGTTGCGCGGCTTTTCTGGCCGGAAGATAGCCGAATACGATTCCCGTTACAAACGCGCACGCGAAGGCAATGAGAATCGGCGCAATGGTGAAGATCACGCGCCAGCCTGCCAGGGCGGAGGTAGCTAAACCGCCGCCAATACCAACCACCACACCCGCCAGCCCGCCGATAAAGCAGACCATCACGGCCTCGGTCAGGAATTGGAACAACACGTCGAAGCCGCGCGCGCCAATCGCCATGCGGATGCCGATTTCGCGCGTCCGTTCGGTGACCGAGACCAGCATGATGTTCATCACGCCGATGCCGCCCACCACCAGCGAGATCACCGCAATCGCCGCCAGCAGGTAGGTGAGCGTATTCTGCGTCTCATTGGCCGTGGCGATGGTGTCGGCCATGTTCCGAATGTTGAAATCTTCCTTGCGATGCCGCTTGAGGAGCAGCGTATGGAGTGCGGCCTGCACCACGCCCATGTCCGCGCCCGGCGTCACTCTCACGATCATGTGCTGGAAAAAGCGCTGTCCAAAGATGCGCGCTCCGGCGGTGGTGTAGGGCAGCCAGACGGAGTTATCCAGATCGTCTCCGCGCGCCGTCGAGCCTTTGCTGCTCAGTACGCCGATCACCAGGAAGGGCGCGTTGCCGATCAGCACATACTGGCCCACCGGATTCGTGCCCGTAGGGAACAAATTCTTTGCGATGGTCTGGCCGATGGTGACCACCTGCGCGTAGCGCGTGACATGTTCCGCCGTGAAGAAGACGCCGGATTGCGGCGGCCAATCGTGCACCCCCGGGAAGTCTTCGCCGGTTCCCACCACCGTGGCCATCAAGTCCTGGTTGCCGAAGCGCAGCAGCGAAGACAGATTGGTTTCCGGAATCGCCATGGCGACGCCCGGCACGCTGCGGATGAAGGGCAGATCTTCCGGCAGGAAACTGGTGACGATTTCGGCCGCGGCGCGCACGGCGGGCGGTCCGCGCTCAATCGTCAGCAGGTCCGTGCCCATGGCCTGTATGCGCTCCAGGACGTCCTGCTTGGCGCCGTTGCCGATGGCCATCAGCGCGACCACCGAGGCGACGCCGATGATGATCCCCAGCATGGTCAGAGCGGTGCGCATCTGGTTGTGCAGCAGCGAGCGCAGCGCCATCTTCAGCGCTTCGCCGAGCACCGCCACGCCCGGCTTGGCCTCCGTGGCGGTTTCGCCGGCCGGCGCCGCAGCGTCCGCCTCCCCTTTCTGCGCCTCGTCGGAAGTGATACGCCCATCGGCGATGCGCACGATGCGGTGCGCGTAAGCGGCGATGTCGCTGTCGTGCGTCACCACAATGATGGTGTGCCCTTCCCCGTGCAGCTTCACCAGGATCGCCATGACCTCCTGGCCGCCCCGGCTGTCCAGCGCCCCCGTAGGTTCATCGGCCAGGATCACCGGCCCGCCGTTCATCAGCGCGCGGGCGATGCTGACGCGCTGCTGCTGGCCGCCGGAGAGCTGGTTGGGATGGTGTTGCAGCCGGTCGCCCAATCCGAGTTCGCGCAACAAGTCGCCGGCGTGCGCCGCCCGCTCGGTCTTCTCCATGCCGCGGTACACGGCTGGAACCTCGGCGTTTTCCACGGCGCTCAGATCGGTCATCAGGTTGTAGCGCTGGAAGATGAAGCCGAAGGTATCGCGGCGCAGTGCCGCCAGCGCATCGCCGTCAAGTGTAGCGACGTCGATGCCGCGGATGCGATAGCTGCCGCTCGACGTCCGGTCGAGACAGCCGATGATGTTCATGAGCGTGGACTTGCCCGAGCCGGACGCGCCCATGATGGCGACGAATTCGCCGCTCTGAATCGCCAGGTTCACGTCGGTCAGCACGGTCAGCGGCTCGCCGCCCGACGTATACGTGCGGCCGATCGCGTTCAATTCGAGCAGTGGCGGCGGCATCAAGGGCCCTTCCGGCCGCTCAGCGCGCTCTTCGACGTAGCGACGCCCTTTGGCGTGATCGCGCGGATCACGACCTGCTCCTTCTCCTTCAGGCCTTCGGTGACCTCCGCCGAGATTTCGCTCTTGATGCCGACCTTGATGGCGCGCCGTTCCACCGTGCCATCGGCTTTCAGCACCTGTACCGTGGTGGCCGCGCCTTCGCCGGCGTTGCCGATGGCGGCGGCCGGTATCAGTAGAGCGCCCTTCGCTTCTGCCAGCACGATGAAAACTTGCGCCGTCATCTGAATGTTCAATTCCCGCTCCGGATTCGGAATATCGAACAGCGCATCGTAGAACACCACGTTGTTGATGAGTTCCGGGGTGGGAAGGATTTGCCGGATCTTGCCGTTCCAGTGCCGGGGCTGACCGAGGACCGTAAAATATACGTCCTGGCCGATCTTGACGCGGACAATATCGGCTTCCGAGACTTGCGCCCAGACCGTCATGGTGCTCAAATCGGCAATCCGCAGGATGTTCGGCGCCGACTGATTGGCGTTGAGCGTTTGCCCTTCCAGCATGCTGATGGAAAC
>JADGNS010001000.1 GCA_017883355.1 Candidatus Solibacter sp. | reverse complement strand
TTAACAGTGTCACGTACAACGGCGGATTCACGGTGGCAGCGGAGAATCCGGTGTACATCGAGGGCGACTACAACACCAACGCCGCGGACTGGGCCGCCGGCGTGGATCAGGTCGGGCGGCGCTCGTCCGCGGCTGTAATTGCCGACGCCGTGACTCTCCTCTCGGTCGACTGGAGCGACTTGAACAGCATGGTGGGCAACGCTACCACACTGGGGCAACGGAACCCTAGCCATGATGGCTATTACCGGGTGGCGATCGCGGGCGGGAAGAACATGACTTTCCAGCTGCCGACTTGGACTACCCCCGCAGCCCCTCCACGCGATTTCGGCACCGACGGAGGCTTACACAACTTCCTGCGCTACCTGGAAGACTGGAGCAGCCAGACCGTGCATTACAAGGGCTCGCTGGTGAGCCTGTACAACGCAACCTATGACACCGGGATATACAAGTGCTGCACGGTTGTATATGGGGTCCCAACGCGAGATTTCATTTTCGACACGGTCTTTTCCGCTCCGGCAGGTCTGCCGCCCGGAACGCCGATGTTCCGCGACGTAAACAGCTTGAGCTACCGGCAGATGTTTACGCCACGCACCAACTAAACGCACGGTTCAACGAACCCACTCAACCCCGATCCGCGAGGATCGGGGTTTTTGTTGGTCTGAAGGTGTTATCCTCATTTTCTTCCACTTGCCTCCGGCAGAACCACTTTGAATGTCCATGATTTTCTCCAGCGAGAAATTCGAGTCGAGCCGCGAACGACCAACGACTAACACCAACGACTGGCTGTCCCACGCCTTCGAATTCAGCGGGGCTTGCGGAGGGGTGGGATTGGTTCGCTTCCCTTTCGGGCGGAGGTTTCGGGCGGCGGGGCACTGACGGCCAGATCGGCGGACCAGCAATCGGCAAGAATCTTCCATGTGCCGGCGGGCTGCCGCACGAGGACGAGCAGATATTTTCCGCGCTCTTCGCGGCGCTTCCCCATGGCGACGGGCACGAGCATTTTGCAACGGCCGAGATCGAGAGCGATCTCACCCAGCACTTCGACGCGCAGCGATTCCATCTCGACGTCGCCCAATCCGGCTTCGAGCAGCGAGATCAGAAATTCCCGGATCGCGGGCAGGCTGCGAACCGGCGGAACGCTGGAGCGGATGAGAGTAGCGTCGGCGGAGTAGAGTTCGAGCAGGTCGTCGATGTGCTTGGTGTTGCAGGCCTGCGCCCAGTCCTGGGCAACCTGGCGGGCGCCGGCTTCCGCGCGGCCTCCGGTCGAAGTGCCCGCCGAACCGGGAGCACGGCCGCGAGGAACTGAGGGCTGGGACTCGGCAGAAGGCGCGCTGGATGCCGTTCCCGGGCCGGGGACAAGATGATGATAGTGGTGGTGAAAGTGATGTTGTCCGGCACCGGATCGAGATGGAGCAGTGGCATCGCCGACGACAGACTGGTTGGGGATTCCGCACCAGACACAAAAGCGAGCGCCCGCCGGCAGCGAGCCTCCGCATCCTGAGCAGGCGTCGCCCAATGGTTCCGGTTCAGCGTCCGCCGCTAGGTCCTGCGCGGCCGAGTTTCCCGACATGCGATGGATCGCTTCCACGGCCGCAGCCACGGCCTCGGCATTCGGCTTCGGCCAGCGAAAATTGCCGGGGAGCCGTTGAAAAAACTCTTCGATCTCCTTGCCTTCGGCGGGCTGGTCCTTCCGCTCGTCCTTCTCTGGATCGGGAGGATTCGGGTGGTCTGTGGTCACAGCAACCTCATCGCTGACATTGTAGGAGAATTCGCGCGCTAGCGGATACTGAATCTGACGAGCGCTTCGGAATCGGTGGGAACGCCGTTGCAGAGTGCGGGACGATAGCGCCAGAAGCGGACCGCGTGCAACACAATCTGGTCTTCTTCGGCCCCGCCGCTGTCCAGGATGAAGGCACTATGCACGTGTCCGTCGGATCCAACTATGAAGCTGACGCGCACGTGCAGATCGTCTTGAACTTGCAACAACGGGTCCGGGGTGAGCAGGGCTTCGGGCGGACGGACGTTTCCACATTTCGGCAGGGCCAAAGGCTGAGACCCGGGAGAGAACTCGGAGATGTGCGCGGGCACACGCCGCAGGGTCCTTTCTAATCGCGTGAGCGGGACGCGATGCGAAATGACGGTCGATGGAGAAGGGGACGTCACTGCGCACCAGGCCAGAACGCCGCTGAGACCGGCCAGCGACACGACCGTAGCGAGCGCCTTCCTGATCGCAGTTTTCTTGCTCGGCCAGAGACACTGCATCAAGGCTGGAGTGGGCAATTCGCCTTCCAGCCTATGCGAAAGTTAACGTCTTTACCGTCAGTAGCTTACACGGACTTCCCTGCCAAACTTTTCACCGCGGTTGCAATCCGTTGCAGATGAGTCGAACAGAATCGCAACCAACGGAAGGAGCGTGGGGGGGGCAAGTCTAACGCTTCCTAAGTGCATGCGAAAACACTTTGCGGATGCCGGCGCAGGCGTTTTGCGTGGCGCGGACACTCCTGTCCGCGAAGGGCGTGCGGCAAATGCAACTCCGTCGGACGAGAGTGTCCGCGCCACAGCCCTCAGCCTGCAAGCAGGGCTCTTGCGCTGTGATTGCTTCTATTGCAGGCCGTTCTGGGTAAATTTATACACGATACTTCCGGTCACCGCGCTCAGATAGATGCTGGAAGCCTGCGTGGCGGTGCTGTAGTTATCGACGACAATCCCACTGGGTCCGGCGTTCACAGTCGCAAAGATGGGCGTCGTATTAACATCAGTGATCTCCGCCACACAACCAAAGGGTTTGCCCGCTCCAGTACAGTCCTGGTCCAGCCCGAAGAAGAAGAAATCGGTTCCAGTGCTGCCACCGGCATAGGGATTGAAAAACTCCGTCCATCCCGTGCAGCCGGCGCCGGTGGAAGGGAGAAGTTGCTGGGAGAACGAGGGGGTCGTTTTCATGGT
>JADGNS010000999.1 GCA_017883355.1 Candidatus Solibacter sp. | reverse complement strand
CGCTCCGCTTTCACGCTGGTCGAAATCATGATTGCCATCGGGATTTTCTCCCTGGTTCTGGCGGCGATCTATTCGAGCTGGACGGCGATTTTGCGCGCGTCCAAGACGGGCCTCGAGGCCGCGGCCTCGGCGCAACGGGCACGCATTACCATTCGCGTGCTGGAAGATTCGCTGGGCTCCGCGCAATCCTATGCGGCGAACCTGCCGTATTATTACTTTGTTGCCGAAAACGGCAGCGAACCAACGTTAAGCTTCGTTGCGCGTCTGTCCCAGTCATTCCCCCGCAGTGGCAAGTTTGGCGATATGGATATGCGGCGCCTCACCTTCACCGTCGAGTCGGCGCCGGATGGCGGCCGCCAATTGGTTTTGCGGCAGAATCCTTTAGTCATGGAGCTCGACACCGATGAGAAGGAACATCCTATCGTGCTGGCTAAAAACGTAAAGGGCTTCGAGATGCAGTTCTTTGACACGAACAAGAACCCGCCCGACTGGGTGGACGAGTGGAAGGAGCAGAAAACCAACCAACTGCCCAAGCTGGTGATGATCACTTTGAGGCTGGCGGACAATCCCCACTCCTCGCAGGTCACGGAAGAAATCACCCGTATCATCAACCTGCCGGCCATGACTGTGGCGCCGGTCTGGCAGGTGCCGAGAGGTATGGGCGGTCCTGGAGGTCCAGGCATGCCTGGCGGCCCGGGCGGGCCTGGAAATCCCGGCTTACCCGGAAACCCAGGCATCCCCGGGAACCCGGGCATGATGCCAATCACCCCGCGATGAAGATCATCCGCGCCTCATTTCAGCGCCCATTTGGCCTTCGGCTTTCGGATTTCGGCTTTCGTTCGGGCTTCGGATTTCGCCTGTTGGGGTTACCCTCTCGCCCCTCTCAGCAGGGCATCGCCCTGATCATTGTCATGATCTCCATCATGGTGCTGACTGTACTAGCGGCAGGATTTGCCTATTCCATGAAGGTGGAAACCAAGCTGGCCCGCAATGCGAACAGCGAAGCCGAACTGGAATGGCTGGGGCGCTCCGGGGTCGAATATGCTCGTTGGGTTCTGGCGAATTCGATGTTAGACCCATCGCAGCCCTGGGACTCCCTCGACCAGCCGTGGGCCACCGGCTCAGGCTGGCTCGGCCCCACCAACAGTCCTATCGCCGAGGTGCAGAATCCCTTCACGCTCGGGCGCGGCACGGCCACCTGGAAAATCGTGGACCTCGAGCGCAAGTTCAACATCAACGCCCCTGAACCCGTCCTGCAACAGGTCCTGCCGCAAGCTCTCACCCTGATGGGCGACTCCCCGGGCGATGCGACCGCCATTGTGAACTCCATTCTCGATTGGATCGACACCGACGAGCAGCCCCACGTCGAGGGCGCCGAGACTGAATACTACCAGACCCTCACTCCTCCTTATGGCGCCAAGAACGGCCCGCTCGACGACATCTCCGAATTGCTCCTGATCAAAGGCATGACCCCGGAGATCTACTATGGCATGTCCGCGACGAATTATCAGCCGAGTTACTACAGCCAGCAACGCACTCGGTTCGGCCAACAAGCCGCCCCCATGCCGGCTGCGACCGTCGGTATGACCGACCTCTTCACGCCGCTTTCCGACGGCAAGGTCAATATTAACACCGCCTCAGCCGAAGTCCTCCAACTCCTCCCGGGCGTTGATCCTATGATCGCCGAGGCGATCATTAACGGCCGTGCCGGCCAGGCGGACGTCACCGCTCCTGGCATGATTGGCCCATACCGGTCTGTGGGGGACTTGCAGCGGCTGCCTGAGCTGCCCCGTGGTGGCCCGCTTATCAACACGATCAGTCAATTCTGCGACACGCGCAGCAAGACATTCCAGGTGCAAGTGGACGCGGATGTTGGCGGCTACAAGCGCACCTTCTATGCCGTGCTGGGACGCAACAACCAGCGCGACGTGCAGATTCTCAGCTTCTATTGGAAATGACCGGCGCTTCCGGTTAGACAATCGGTTTAAGTCCAGCCCGCTCGGCCTCACTTTGCCCATTGTGATTCGTCGCGTAATTCTTAATGGTCGTGAGCACGGCGGTCACGGCATCAACGGCATGGGTTTGTCGCAGCATGAATTGTCCTTCCGCTGACACTTGGTTGGTGGACTCAGATGGTGCCGCAGCCTGTGCCAGCAATCTCCGATTCTCCTGCCGGAATCTGCCGAGTTCATTGGTCCGTTGACGAAGCATGCCGACTTCGCCGCGCAGTCGCAGCATTTCGTCTAACTGATTAGCGCAACAGGATGCGTTCACGATCGTTTTCCTGGAGTTGGTGCATGACTCCGTCCAGCACAGGGCGGAGCTGTTCATAGTCCGGTTCGGGCGCGGCGTCGTTTGGTTCGCGCATAAGCTTCTCCTCGCGGTCGCGCCGGCGGTTTTCCGCGCGCACAATTTTAGCGGCGGCAAATCGCGCGCTGGTATAGTGCCAGCCGGTCAGGGTGGCACGGCGTACGAGCGCGGGCGCTTCGCGGGCCAGATCGCTGAACACAGTCTGAGCGACATCCTGGGCGAGGTGCTGATCGCCGCCCACCTGCCGGAGCGCGGCGGAATAAACGAGGTTGACGTGCCGCTGAACGAGTTCAGCGAAAACATTCTCGGAACGGCTCCAAGTAAACCGCGCCATCAATTCTAAATCGGACGTCACCTTTTTCTAAGAATAGCATCCGATTGAACGAGATTCGCACAGGAAGAATGGCGTTTTCTGCTGAATAATAGCAGTCCGGATCGAACACAAGACGGTTTGCTACTTCGCTGTTTTCGGTGGAATGGGACCCGCCCAAAAGCTCCGTTAACAGCGCCAGGTCCGCAGAGAATCAGCCCGGAAGTATGGCAGATTCAAGAAAGGTTGTGCAGCACCAAAGGCTAGGGCCATCCGGTCGGACGTGACTTGGTAAGAGCCAGCGAGCGGGTTAAAGGGGAGCAA
>JADGNS010000098.1 GCA_017883355.1 Candidatus Solibacter sp. | reverse complement strand
CGTGCGCGAACCCGTAACCGATGCGCACGCCCGCCAGTCCGTAAATCTTGGAGAAGGTGCGCAGCGTGATCACGTTGTCGTAACGGTAATGCATCGAATCGGGATACCGCGGATTGTCCTTGGCGTACTCAAAGTAGGCCTCGTCCAGGATGATCAGCACCCGCTCCGGCACGTGCTTGTAGAACTCATCGAACTCGTGGCGGGTGAAGATGGTCCCGGTCGGATTGTTCGGGTTCGCCAGATACACGATCTTGGTGTTCGGGTTGATCTGGGCCCCTAGTGCCGGCAGATCGTAATGCCAGTTGTCATAAGGCACCGTGCGGTATTTGACGCCGCGCGATTTCGCCAGCACCTGGAATCCGATGAATGCGGCGTCGGTGGTGAGCACCTCATCGTCATCGCACAGGAACGTGCGGATGATGTTGCTCATGATGCCTTCGCTGCCGCTGCCGGCGATCACGTTCTCCACTTTGACGTCGTACTCGCGCGCCAGCACCTCGCGCAGATCGAGCCCGCCGTTAGGGTAGCGATTCAGCCCGGAGAGGGCCCGCATCATCGCCTCGATGGCCTTCGGCGACGCCCCCAGCGGGTTCTCGTTGGACCCCAGTTTGGCGACGCGGCTCAAGCCGTACTGCTTCTGCACGCTTTCGATCGTGCGCCCCGCTTCGTAAGGCCGCAGGGATTCTATATAGGTAGGAACGAGTGGCACCGACTCTATTCTATACGCGCCCCCATCCCAACCGGCGGGCAAAACCGTCGATGGTATAATCATGCGTTCGCCGCGCGTTCCAGGGAGGAAGAAATGCTGATTACGTTCGCCGACAGTTCCTGCATGCAGGGGTTGATCCTGAGCGTTTCCGGGAAAAGGATGCGGGTCGCAGTCAAAGACCACGACGACCCGATCGAGTTTACCCAATGCGACGATTCCTGGTTGGCGGAGGACGGCCGGCCGGTCACCTTCGTGTTTCCGCTGGGGGTTCTCGAATCGCAGGAGATTATGACGGCCATTGAGGAAGTGACGGTCGAGCATCTGGCTGCCCCGCGGTCCTGCTCGGCCGGAGGCGAGTGCCTGCTTCGGCGATTGGCGGTCGGCCAGAACCCGAGCTAGCGTCGTGCCGGTTTTGTGGGGCGGGCAATCGTGCCCGCAGCCGGCCTTCCGGCCGGCTGGACCCGCTGGAAAGCGGGTCCGCAGGCTGAATAGCCTGCCCCACGGTCGAGTGCATACTCGTTATTCTGCTTGCCGCAGACCACTAGCCAACCGTTACGTTCCGGTGGAGGGCTCCTCGAATTTCCCCGCGGCGTCCGTCAGCCCGTACCGGTTCTGCCAACGTACCCAGGCCGAATGGACGATCCGGATTACGTCGGATTTGTCGAAGGGCTTGGCCAGCAGATCGAATGCGCCGTCGTTGAGGACTTCCGCCCACAGGCGGTCGTCGGCAAGCCGCGACGTCACGATCACACAGGGCGGCGCGGAGAATCCCTTGGTTGCTTGAAGAATTTTCCGCCAGGCCTCGGATTGCCCGTCCCGATCGCAAACCACGATCGGAATCCGGCAATCGCGCACGGCAGCGAGCGCAGACGCCAGTGTAGGACTCCGCCGGAGCGCCACTCGGCAATTCGGGTAGAGCGTCAGGCTGGAATCACGGAAGATCTGCTCCAGTACCGCGTGCTCGTCTTCAACCGCGCTAAGCGACAGAATCGTGATCGTGCCAGCCGGTTGGCCAGCGGGCGGCTCACGCATCGGACCGAATCTCCTTCCTATGCGAAAAACTACGCCCAGGCTCGCCCGGTGCTCTACGTCAGCCTCCGAATGCGGGAAGCCGATCATGATTCGGTCGGAGGCATGCGCGCCGTGGGCGGTCTGAATAAAGTGAAACAACCTGGTCACCTATGCTGTTGGCAATTGGATGCGATCCGCACCGGCTCCGGTAACTAGCCTTTTGGAGCTATCAGACCATCCGATGGTGAGCCGAAGCACACAAAAGTTGGAAACGGTCCGTCCAGGTAGACACGGGAATCTCACATCTGGTACACTACGTGCTGTCCCTTTTGATAACGCTCAGTGGGAGGTTCGTATGCCTGTTTGGAACGGACCGCTTGCACCAATGAGGATAAATGCCACGCAAATCAGGTAAACAGTATCAAGCCGCGCAGAAGCAGGTCGAAGCCAAGGATTACCTCCTGGAACAGGCCATTCCGCTCATCAAGAAAATCAAGTACGCCAAATTCGACGAGACCGTGGAAGTACACATGCGTCTCGGTGTCGATCCCAAGCACGCCGACCAGATGGTCCGCGGCACTGTCCTCATGCCCAACGGACTCGGCAAGTCGAAAAAGGTGCTCGTGATCGCCAGCGGCGATAAACTGCGCGAAGCCCAGGAAGCCGGCGCGGATTTCGTGGGCGGCGAAGACATGGTGAACAAGATTCAGTCCGAAGGTTGGACCGATTTCGACGCCGTGATCGCCACGCCCGACATGATGCGCTCCGTCGGAAAACTCGGCAAAGTGCTGGGTCCCCGCGGCCTGATGCCCAATCCGAAGACGGGCACGGTGACCGTGGACGTGGTCAAGGCCATCAACGAAATCAAAGCCGGTAAGGTGGAATTCCGCGTCGACAAGACGGGCATCATCCACGCCCCGGTTGGCAAAGTCAGCTTTTCGGCCGAAAAGCTGGTGGAAAACGCGGCCAGCCTGATTACGGCGGTGATCAAGGCAAAACCGGCGGTGGCCAAAGGCAAGTACGTGAAAAGCGCCACGGTCTGCTCCACCATGGGCCCCGGCGTTTCCCTCGATACCTCGCCGTTCAGTGTGAAGGCGGCCGTCTAAAGCCGTAACAGGTGTTCCCATGAAAAAGAAGGAAGACAAGAATAAAGACCTCGCGTCCCTGCAAAAGGATCTGGCCAACCTCAAGAACCTGTTCGTCACCGGTTACGAGAAGATCAAGGTCAGCCAGGATTTCGAACTCCGCAAGGTGGTTCGGAAGGCGGGCGGCAAATACCGTGTGATCAAGAACAACCTGGCGGAACTGGCGGGCGAAGGCACGCCGAGCCAACAGGTGCTGAAAGATCTGCGCGGGATGACGTCGCTGGCCTATACCACGGACGATCCCGTGGCGCTCGCCAAGGCGTTGACGGCGTACGCGAAGACCAACCCCTCATTCACCTTCAAGGCCGGCCTGGTGGAAGGCCGGGTGATCGACGTCAAGGCTATCAACGAGCTGGCGGCCATGCCTTCGAAGGAAGTCGTATTTGCCAAACTGCTCTACGTGATCAACGCACCGGCGCAGCAACTGGTGACGGTAATCAACGCCGTCGGCCGCAACCTGGCGGTGGTAGTAGATCAGGGCGTGAAGGAAAACAAGTTCTCGGAGTGATTTGGCCTCAAGCGGCGGAATTCCCTGGGGTGCGGTGATGAGCCCAGGGGTTGCGCAGCCGGTGGCCAAGGAACTTCACTCAATTTTTCGAATACATAGGAGTTTGAAATGGCGGACATTAACGCAATTGCGGAACAGATTCAGGGCTTGACGCTGCTCGAGGCCTCTCAGCTCGTTAAGTTGCTCGAAGAGAAACTGGGCGTCTCGGCGGCAGCGGCGGCGCCGGCGGCGGCAGCCGGCGGTGCGGCGGCAGCGGCTCCGGTGGTCGAGGAGAAAACCGAATTCACGGTGGTTCTGACGGCGGCCGGCGCCAACAAGATCAACGTCATTAAGGCGGTTCGCGAAGTCACCAGCCTCGGCCTGAAAGAAGCCAAGGACTTGGTGGACGGCGCGCCCAAGCCGATTAAGGAAGGCATCAGCAAGGACGAAGCCGCTACCATCGCCAAGAAATTCACTGACGCCGGGGCAACCGTCGAAGTGAAGTAATTCTCGCGCCGGGCCACATTGTCCGGCCGACCGGCCTCCCGGCGTGGGAGGCCGTAGTGTTTTTGTGGTTTGACGCGGGGCGTAAGTCCTGTTAGAATGGATAGTTGGGCATTCGGTCCAGCGACTTGATTCCCAATTGGTGACTGTGCATCCGGAATCCTGGAACTTCAATTGCAGTCCGGGCAAGACTGCGGAGAGGGCATCTCTGTGCGTCAGTGCGCCCGTAACTCTAACACAGGATTGGTGCGTCCCAACTCCCGCAGATCGAATTCTCACCGGTGGCCAAGCCGCCGGAGTTTCCCCAGTCCCACCCCTGCCCTTGTTTGATCATCCGGCGCTCCGGGAGGCATCACCTCCAGGGGCGCTATTGGCTTTGTACTGATAAGCGCAGTTTTCGCGCCTTTGGCTGTTCGGCCGTCAGGAGTTTACGAATGGATACTCAACATACCGGCGCTGCTCCCGAGCGAGTTGATTTCTCTAAGATTAAGACCTCGATTCCCATCCCGAACCTGATTGAGGTTCAGAGGAAATCGTACGAGCGGTTTTTGCAGATGGACTTGCTGCCTAATGAGCGCGAGGACATCGGACTGCAGACCGTGTTCAACAGCGTGTTCCCCATCTCCGATTTTCGCGGCGTGAGCGATCTGGAGTTCGTCGATTACTCGATCGGCAACTGGGAATGCAAGTGCGGCAACCTCAAGGGGCTGCACCATCTGCGTTCGACCTGCCGCAGTTGCGGCGCCACCATCCGCACCGACCCGTTCCACGCGGGCGACATTCTGTGCCATCATTGCGGCACCTTCAACAAGAACGTGGTCACGTTCTGCAACAAATGCGGCGACCCGGTGGGCTTGCAGCTCAAGTACGACATGCAGGAGTGCCAGGAGCGCGGCATGACCTATGCGGCGCCTCTCAAGGTCACCATCCGCTTGACCGTGTATTCCAAGGATCCCGAAACCCAGAAGAAAAGTGTCCGGGATATCAAGGAACAGGAAGTGTTCTTCGGTGAAATTCCGCTGATGACGGACAACGGCACCTTCATCATCAACGGCACCGAGCGCGTCATCGTCAGCCAGTTGCACCGCTCGCCCGGCGTGTTTTTCGAACGCGTGCAGGCGCAAGGATATTTTCTCGGCAAGATCATCCCCTACCGCGGAAGCTGGGTCGAGTTCGAGTACGACAACAAGAACATCCTGTACGTCCGCATCGACCGCAAACGCAAATTCTACGGCTCGGTTTTCCTCCGCGCCCTGGGTTTGAAGACGGACGAGCAGATCTTGCGCGCGTTCTACCGCGTCAGCAAGATGGAAATCCGCGACAAGAAGCTGTTCTGGAACGTGGACGAAAACCTCACGGGACTCAAGCTCTCCCATGCCATTACTGCCAAGGGCGGCGATACGGTGGTGGGACAGGGCAAGAAGATCACCCCCTCGCTCTACAAGGAACTCCTCAAAGCCAAGATCGAGAAGGTGGAAGTCGCGCCCAACGATCTCGAAGGCGCCTTCGTGGTCGCCGACGTGGTGGATATGACCACCGGCGAAGTCATGATCGACGCCAACAGCGAACTAACCGCCACCGTGCTGAGCAAGCTCATCGAAGCCGGCATCGCGGAGTTCGAAGTCTTCTTCCCGGAGCGCGACGATGTGGGTTCGGTGATTGCCGCCACCATCCGCAAGGACGCCGTCAAGGACCAGCGCGACGCGCTGATCGAAATCTACCGCAAGCTGCGTCCCGGCGATCCGCCCACGGTGGATACTGCCACCCAGTTGTTCCAGGGCATGTTCTTCGACCCGCGCAAGTACGATTTTTCGCGCGTGGGCCGCATGAAGTTCAACATCAAGCTGTACGACCGCTCCGACTCCACGGCGCTCGACAAGCGCACGCTCGATTCGGAAGACTTCAAGAGCACCATCAAATACCTGCTGAAACTGCGCAAGGGTATTGGCGCGGTGGACGACATCGATCACCTGGGCAACCGCCGCGTGCGCGCGGTGGGCGAGTTGCTGGAAAACCAGTTCCGCATCGGCCTGGTGCGCATGGAGCGCGCCATCAAGGAAAAGATGAGCGTGTACCAGGAGATGTCGACGGCCATGCCGCACGACCTGGTGAACGCCAAGCCGGTGATGGCGGCCATCCGCGAATTCTTTGGCTCCAGCCAGCTCTCGCAGTTCATGGATCAGACCAATCCGCTGAGCGAAATCACCCACAAGCGCCGTCTGTCGGCCCTTGGACCTGGCGGATTGAGCCGGGAACGCGCCGGATTTGAAGTCCGCGACGTGCATCCCACGCACTACGGCCGCATCTGCCCCATCGAAACGCCGGAAGGCCCGAACATTGGCCTGATTTCGTCGTTGTCGTGCTTTGCGCGCATCAATGAGTATGGGTTCATCGAGAGCCCCTACCGCAAGGTGATCAAGGGCGCGGTGGTGGACGAAGTCCAGGTGCTGAATCCGGGCGATTCCGATTACAAGGTCGGCGACATTTTGCGCCGCTCCGAAGTGGACGACGCCAACCGCAAGCTGGGCGCCAAGAAGCAGCCGGTGGAATTCGAAGCCCACTGCGAGTACCTCTCGGCGTGGGAAGAGGACAAGTGGACCATCGCCCAGGCCAACGTGGAACTGGACGAGAAGGGCCGCATCGTGCCCGATCTGTCCAACGCCCGCCAGGCCGGCAACTTCGTGCTCAAGGGCCGGGACGAGATCGAGTACATCGACGTCAGCCCCAAGCAGCTCGTCAGCGTAGCCGCCAGCCTGATTCCGTTCCTGGAAAACGACGACGCCAACCGCGCGTTGATGGGTTCCAACATGCAACGCCAGGCTGTGCCGCTGCTCCGCGCCGACGCCCCCTATGTGGGTACCGGCATGGAGGCCGTCACGGCGCGCGATTCCGGCGCCGTGGTGCTCAATAAGCGCCCCGGCATCGTGGATTCGGTGGATAGCGAACGCATCATCGTTCGCGTGGAAGGCACGGCGCATGAAGGCCAGCTTTCGCGCGAGGTGGGTGCCGACATCTATCAGTTGACGAAGTTCAAGCGGAGCAACCAGAACACCTGTATCAATCAGAAGCCGATTGTCAGCGTGGGCCAGCGCGTCCCCAAGGGCGCCGTTCTGGCCGATGGTCCGTGTACCGACCTGGGCGAACTGGCCCTGGGACGCAACGTGCTGGTGGCCTTCATGCCCTGGCGCGGCTACAACTTCGAAGACGCCATCCTGGTCTCTGAAAAGCTGGTCAAGGAAGACTACTACACTTCGATCCACATTGAAGAGTTCGAAATCGAAGCCCGCGACACCAAGCTGGGACCGGAGGAAATCACCCGCGACATTCCGAATATCGCCGACAGTTTCCTGCGCAACCTGGACGAAAGCGGGATCATCCGCATCGGCGCCACCGTCAAGCCGGGCGACATTCTGGTGGGCAAGGTGACGCCCAAGGGCGAAACCCAGCTCACTCCCGAAGAGAAGTTGCTGCGCGCGATTTTCGGCGAAAAGGCCGGCGATGTGAAGGATGCCTCGCTCTACTGCCCGCCGGGCATCGAGGGCACCATCGTCGATTGCAAGATCTTCTCCCGCAAGGGACAGGAGAAGGACGAGCGGTCGAAGATGATCGAGGAATCGCAAATCCAGCGTTTACAGCGCAATTTGCAGGATGAAATCCGCATCCTGACCGACGAGCGCGCCAAACGCCTGGGCATTCTGCTGGAAGGCAAGAAGCTGCTGGCCGACCTGCACGATGAAAAGACCAACAAGCGCCTGCTGAGCAAGGACACGGAGCTGACGCGCGAACTCATCGAGAAGATGAAATCGCGCGACCTGAAGCGCATGCGCCTCTCCAGCAAAGATCCGCGGCTCAACGAACAGATCGACGAAATCGAAGAGATGACGTCGCGCCAGATCGCGGTGCTGGAAAAGATCACCGATGAGAAGATCGCCAAGCTGCGCAAGGGCGATGAGCTGCCTCCCGGCGTGATCAAGCTGGTCAAGGTCTACATCGCCATGAAGCGTAAGCTGAGCGTGGGCGATAAGATGGCCGGCCGCCACGGAAACAAGGGTGTGATCGCGCGGATTCTGCCCGATGAGGACATGCCCTACCTCCCGGATGGAACTCCGGTGGAAATCGTCCTCAATCCGCTGGGCGTTCCCAGCCGTATGAACGTCGGTCAGATTCTGGAAACCCACCTGGGGTGGGCCGCCCAGGCGCTGGGCTTGCATTATGCCACTCCCGTCTTCGACGGCGCCACCGAGCGCGAAATCAAGAAGGCGCTGACCGAAGCGGGAAAGTCGACGTCGGGCAAGACCCCGCTCTTTGACGGCATGACCGGTACCCAGTTCGAACAGCCGGTAACGGTGGGCTACATCTACATGCTGAAGCTCTCCCACCTCGTGGACGACAAGATCCACGCGCGCTCCATCGGGCCGTATTCGCTGATTACGCAGCAGCCCCTGGGCGGCAAGGCGCAGTTCGGCGGACAGCGTTTCGGCGAAATGGAAGTCTGGGCGCTCGAAGCCTATGGCGCCGCCTATATTTTGCAGGAATTGTTGACCGCCAAGTCCGACGATGTTTATGGCCGCGCGAAGATCTACGAGGCCATCGTCAAGGGCGAGGCTGCCATCGAGCCGGGTGTGCCGGAATCCTTCAACGTACTGATTCGCGAGTTGCAGTCGCTGTGTCTCGACGTCGAGTTGATGAAGAAGCCGCGCGAAGTGCCGGATACGGCCCTGGCGGCGGATTAAGGGAAGAGAATGGCCACGGATGAACACGGATGAACACGGATAAGCAAAAACCTTACTCTTGTTTTATCCGTGTTCATCCGTGTTCATCCGTGGCCATAAGGTTTTGGGTTTGATTAGGAACTGGAGGCAATTTTGAGATCCTCTCCGTACGACCGAGCGAATTTGATCGCGGATTTCGATTCGATCCGCATTTCTCTGGCTTCTCCGGAAAAAATCCGGAGCTGGAGCCATGGGGAAGTCACCAAGCCGGAGACCATCAACTACCGGACCTTCAAGCCGGAGCGCGACGGGCTGTTCTGCGCGCGCATCTTCGGCCCCACCCAGGATTGGGAGTGCTTGTGCGGCAAATATAAGCGCATGAAGCACCGCGGCGTGATTTGCGACAAGTGCGGCGTGGAAGTGACGCTGGCGCGCGTCCGCCGTGAACGCCTCGGACACATCGAATTGGCCAGCCCGTGTTCGCACGTGTGGTTCTTCAAAGGGTTGCCCAGCCGCATCGGGCACCTGCTGGACATCACGCTGCGCGAGTTGGAGCGCGTGCTCTACTTCGAAGCCTACGTAATCGTCGAGCCTGGCGAGGAAACCGGCTTGAGCAGCGGCGAAGTCATCACCGACGAGCGCAAGCGCCAACTGGACCAGGAATTTCCCCTCAAGTTCGTCGCCATGATGGGCGCCGAGGGCATCAAGGAACTGCTCAAGAAGATCGACGTCGAATCGCTCAGCGAAGAAATTCGCGAGAAGATGAAGACCGAGCAGAGCCAGCAGAAGAAGCTCAAGCACGCCAAGCGGCTGCGCGTCGTGGAAAGCTTCCGTAAGAGCGGCAACAAGCCGGAGTGGATGATTCTCGACGTCATCCCGGTGATCCCGCCGGAGTTGCGCCCGCTGGTGCCATTGGACGGCGGCCGCTTTGCCACCTCCGATCTGAACGACCTCTACCGCCGCGTCATCAACCGCAACAACCGGTTGAAGAAGCTGATCGAGCTGCACGCGCCGGACGTCATCGTGCGCAACGAAAAGCGCATGCTGCAGGAAGCCGTGGACGCGCTGTTCGACAACGGCCGCCGCGGCCGCGTGCTGCGCGGCGCCAACAACCGCCCCCTGAAATCGCTCTCCGATACGCTGAAG
>JADGNS010000998.1 GCA_017883355.1 Candidatus Solibacter sp. | reverse complement strand
CTCGGGAGACCTGCCCGCCTTCGAACTGCTCATGCGGCAATACGAGCGGCTGGTGCTGGTCACGGCCCTGCGCCTGGCCGGCAATCTGCCCGATGCGCAGGATGTGTCCCAGGAAGTATTCCTGAAGCTGTACCGGAATCTGGCGAAGCTGGCTTCCGAGGACGCGGTTGCCAGTTGGCTGTACCGGGTCACGGTGAACGCGTGCCACGATCTCGGGCGGCGGCGACGGCCGGAGGATCCGATGGAGACTGCCGGGCAACTGGCCTCCGGCGGGGCGGACCCGCACCAGGCGCGCACCGAAAGCGAACGCAGCCGGGCACTGGAGTTGAGCCTGCGCATGCTGCCGGAAAAAGAGCGGGCGGCGCTGGTGCTGCGCGATCTGGAGGGGCTCTCCACGGCGGAAGTGGCGCGCGCGCTGGGCAGCAGCGAGGCCACCGTGCGCTCGCAGGTTTCCAAGGCGCGGGTCAAGGTGAAGGGATTTGTAGGGCGGTATTTCGGGAGGCGGTTATGAACTGCGTGGAATGGGAAACGCGGGTGGCGCTGCATGCCGGCGGCGATATCGCGGGGGCCGAGGCGGTGGAAGTGGAGCGGCACCTGGGAGAGTGCTCCGCCTGTCAACTGCTCTGGTCGGGCGTGCGGGAGAGTCTGGCGGTATTGCAGGCGGCCCACACGGAAGTGCCCGCGGCGGCGCACTTCACCGCCGTGCGAGGCCGCGTGATGGCGGAATTGGAGCGGAGTGCGCGGCCCTGGCGAAGGCTCGCCTGGATTTCCGGTGTCGGCGCAGTGGCTGCTTTGTTGCTGCTGGCGGCGCTATGGCCGGCGCGCGTGGTCCCCGAGGCTCCACGCCTGCTGGCGTCGATTCCCCCGGCGCCGGATGTGGTGAAAGCGGCGGTGGCGGTTCGGCCGCCCGTCCGCCACTCAATGGCGCAAGCCCCGCGGAGGGCGCCGCTCACGATCAAGTTGCAGACCGCGGACCCGAATATTGTCATTTACTGGATTGCAGATTAGTTCAAGGAGAATAAGATGAAACGAATCGTTTTGTGGACGGTGCTGCTGGCCGCGCCGGTGATGGCCCAAACGCCGGCGGCCGGTGGACAGGTCACCAAATTGATCACGCTGAGGAACGTGGACCCGGGGAACATCCGGGATATGCTCCGAGTGTACGGCGCGGATGTGGTCTTGAACTCTCAGATGAAGACCATGGTCATCTCCGGTTCCGCGGAAAAAGTTGCCGCGGTGGAGGCCGCGATCAAGCAACTCGATGTGGCGCCGAAAAACATCGAGCTCACCGTGTATTTCGTGGTGGGCGGCGATCAGGCGACGATGGCGGGCGGCGCCATTCCCCAGGATTTGCGCGATGTCATCACGCAGCTCAAGGGCACGTTCACGTTCAAGGAATACAAGATGCTCGACGTCCTCACGCTGCGCACGCGGGCCGGGTCGTCCGCGGACACCTCGGGCATTCTGAATAACGCCCAGCCTCCGCGGATGTCGCAGTTCTCCATCCGCAACACCACGGTGAGCGAGGACGGCACGACCATCCGAATCGACCGCATGCACGCCGGGCTGAGGATTCCCATCTCGGCGTCTCCGCAAAAGAACACCGAGTACGTCAACTCCGGCATCGATCAGGACGTGGACGTGAAGGAAGGCCAGAAGGTGGTGGTGGGCCGCTCCAGCCTGGAAGGTCCGCAACAGGCGCTATTTTTGGTCTTGACGGCGCACGTGATTCCATGAGGTGCTATTGCAGCGCCCAGTATCCCTCGCGGGTCTTTACGTGCAACTCCGGCCGGCGTTTCACTGCGACCCGAATGGCATGAAACTTCCCGGGTTCGCCGCCCTTCGGCTCGAAGCTGAGGATGTACTGGCGATGCACCTCTTCGCCCACCAGTTGAATGGCCTGCTCCAAAGCGTTCTTCTTCAGAAAACCCAGGGTGCGTCCCCCGGTGGTGGCGGGGAACAGGTGGGAAAGGTCCGGCTGGTTCATGTGAAACAACTCGCCGATCCCATAGAGCAAACTGCCCGGTCCCAAATCGGGCGGTACCGGGGTGGTGTCGGGCGCTGGGCATGCCGCGCACTGTTTGATCTTGATCCGTTCCGCCTCGGGTTTCAGATCCTCGGCTGTCTTTGGCTTTACCGTGTATGGCTCGAGGAACGGAGAGTAGCTCAGCCAATAAACCGTGGCATTAAGGCGCTGCACCATCTCCATTACTTCCGGCAGTTTCGCGGCGCTGTCACGATCGCGCTTCTCCGCAATCATGAGAATGATGCGCCTGCGTCCCGCCGGCCGTCCTTCGAGCATGCCCAGCGCCTGGCGCAGGGCATCCAGCGTTCGCGCAGTGCCGCCTTCCATCCGCAGCATGCGTAGCGCGTGGATCACGCGCTCGGGGTCGCTGGTGAAATCCTGGTGGACCCGCACGTGGCCGCTGAAGGAGACCACGGCGGTTTCTCCGGCATCGGCTGCCAGCAATTGGGTGAACAGAATGCCGCTGCCGCCCAGCTTATCGATCACGGCTCCGGAATTCGAACTGGTCTCAACCACGACCACGAGCGAGATCGGATACATCATCCAATCCATCTGTATCGCCTGCGACACATTGTTGTCGTAGAGAGTCAGATCTTCCGGCGTCAGCCCGTCCACGTATCGCCCTCTGGAATCGGTGACGGTAGTGGGCGCCACTACCAGCGTGGCGGTGCTTTTGAACTGCGCCCGGCCGGCGCACGCGAGCACGAACAGGGCGGCGGCAACGCGCATTGAGAAAAGACCAGCAGCTTATGGGCCAACCAAGTCGCCGCCAGAAAGCCCCTGCCGAGAGCCGTGATAGACCCGGAAGACGACAACTCGGCCCTTCTCGCGCTCCACACGAAAGATGATTCGATGCGAGAAATAGATGAGATGCCGGATCTCGAAGGAGAACTCCTCGTGCTCCGGGAATACGGGGCAGCGCTCC
>JADGNS010000997.1 GCA_017883355.1 Candidatus Solibacter sp. | reverse complement strand
CGCCCAGCCTGCCGGCGCCAGCGCTGCAACGGAACGGTGAGTCGTCCCACGCAGCCCTTGGTGAAATCATCCTCACGCGCTGGCCCAGGCGCTGGCGCTTGTTCAATCTTCATTTCCCGACCATCCTCGACGAGTACCTGCTGCGCGACTTTGCGCTCTACCTGGCGATGATTGCCGGTACGTTCGTAATGCTGCTGCTGGTCTTCACCCTGTTTGAGCTGTTGAGCGATATTTCACGCAACCACGTGTCAGTCTTGACGGTGGGAGAATATCTGCTCAATGTCACTCCCTACTTCCTGTACTTCCCGATTGCGCCTCTCAGCATGCTGCTGACGGTGTTGGTCACCTTCGGCCTGATGCAGCGCTCCAACGAAATTACTGCCATCAAGGCCTCCGGCATCAGTCTTTACCGGATCGTCGTCCCTGTTCTGATCGCCTCCACGCTGGTTGCGGGCGTGCTCTTCCTCTCCGACCAGCTCTATCTCCCCTACACCAACAAGCGTCAGGACGCGCTCCGCAACCGCATCAAAGGCAAGCCCGCGCAGACCTACCTTCGCCCCGACCGCAAGTGGATCTTCGGCCAGCACTCCGACATTTATTACTATCAATTCTTCGATCCCGACCGCGATGTTTTCGGCGGCGTTTCCGTGTTCCAGTTCGATCCCCACACTTTCCAGATTACGCACCGCATCACCGCCGACCGCGCGCACTGGTCGAACTCCATGGGCCGGTGGGTTTACGAGCAGGGGTGGGAGCGAGGCCTGAGCGGCTCCGCCATCGAGAGCTACCGCCAGTTCGATGCCGCCACCTACCCCGAGCTGGCGGAAACGCCCGCCTACTTCAAGAAGGAAATCAAACAATCGTCGGAAATGAGCTACGAGGAACTACGCCGCTACATTCACGATCTCGAGCAGAGCGGCTTTGACGTGGTGCGCCTGCGCGTGCAACTGCAAAAGAAGATTGCCTACCCCCTGATCACGCTGGTGATGGCCGTCCTCGCCGTTCCCTTCGCGCTTTCCGCCGGCAAGCGCTCGGCGGTGGCTGGGGTTGCGACCGCCATCGGCATCGGCGTTGTCTATTGGACAATCTCTGGCCTGTTCGAGGCGATGGGTAATTTGAGCCAACTTCCGCCCGCGGTCGCTGCCTGGTCTCCAGACCTGGTCTTCGGTTTTATCGGAGGCTATCTGATTCTTCGCATGCCCACCTAATCATTGAATCATTGAGCCATTGAATCATTGAAAACCTAGATTCACAGCTGGTTGTCAATGAATCAATGTCTAAATGATTCAATGACTCAATGTCTTATCTCGCCGTCATTCCGCTCGGGCCCGCGGGGCTGGTCACCGTGAACGGACTGCTCATCGATCCGCTCGTCGTGCTCACGGTAAAGCCCGAGAGGTTACTCGCGTTGCTGTTTGACGTGTAGAGGAACTTGCCGGACGAGTGCATCGCCAGCGCCACCGGCTGCGATCCGGTCGGCTCGTTCGCCGGGCTTAGCGCGGTCAGCGTGCCCGCCGTCGTGTTGATGCGATAACCATAAACTTGGTTCGAGTCTTCGCACACAACGTAGAGAAAATTGTTCGTCGGATCCACCAGCATTTCAACCGGCTTCTGTCCGGTCGAGGGTGGCTCAGTTCCCACCGGAAGCAGCAGCGCATTGTTCACATCCATCTGGAATATACTCAGTGCGCCGGACGCAGTTGGCTGACTACCCACATATACAAAAACGCCGCCCGTATTCTGCCCCGCTGGGTTCGTATTGACCGCCAGCACCGAGAGTGGATCGACCTGGGTGGTATAAGGCGAATTCACTGTTTCGCTCAGGTTGCCAGATGAATCCACACAGTACATGCTGACCGTATTGTCATTGTGCTGCGGCAAAAGGTCCCGATTACTCGTGACGTAGAGAAACTCCTGGGACGTCGTGGTACCACAAGGGGCCGTGAGCGTAATGGTGGACAGCGCCGTGGGAACTCTGGTCAGGGTAGAGATTGCATTGTTCACCGGCGTCAGGCTCGCCGAACCCGGCTTCGCGCTGAACACAAGCAGTTGCGGCGCCAATGCCAAGCTCTGATTTCCCTCGGTGATGACATACAAGAAATTGCCGCCCGCATCGCGCGTCATGGCAATGGCCATATCTCCGGGCGTCAGGGTCGCGGCGACCGTCGGCGCTCCGAGACTGCCGTCGGAGTTCACCGTATAGGAGTAGATCGTTGGCGCCACAGACGCGGAAGGAATGCCCTGGTTCAGTACGAAAGCCACCGCGCCCGTCGGGTCGAGCAAAATGTCGAGGGGGAGTCCGCACGCGTTCGCCGTCGAACACGTACTCGCATTCGAATTGATCAGAGACAGGTTCCCACGACCCAAATCGATGGAGAACGAGGTCACGTTGTTCCCCGTACCGTTGCTCCCCTGGGTTAGCACATACAAAAGTCCCGACGGCCGGGAAGAGGAACTGCCACAACTGAGCAGAAACAAACTCAGGGCGCACATGCCCGCGAGCGCAACCACCACGCTTATTCTCTTCGACATCTATTCTCCAAATGGGCCCCCAATCGGCGCGCTTTTCGCCGCTTGGGGTAGTCAGCCGCTTCCCGTCCGCAGGCGATGTCCTGCCAGCCGTCACGGAGACTGAAGCTTGTGGCTGAAATATATTTGTGTATCAGGAATGAGCGGGAAGAGCAAACCCGGGAGCCGCCGGAATCCGGATTTCCACCTCTAACCCACCCTCTTTTCGGTTGGATGCACGAAGTTGCCCGCCATGCAGCCTGACGGCCCGGTCCGCGATCGACAGGCCCAGACCCGCCCCCCCGGTCTGCCGGTTGCGGGCATCGTCCAGTCGATAAAAGGGCTCAAAGATCTTTGGCAGCGCTTCGTCTGGAACGCCGGGGCCGGAATCCGACACGCGAACCACGATCTCGTCGCCATTGCCATGCGCGGCCTGCTGCCGC
>JADGNS010000996.1 GCA_017883355.1 Candidatus Solibacter sp. | reverse complement strand
GAGCAAACACGCAATACGAATTTGCTCTTCGATCGAATCAGGCTAAAACATCAATGGAATCAGATGATTTGCCCGGCTAAAAATCTTGGTTGCGGAATCGCTGGGTATGGCGGGCCACGACGATGAGGTTTAAGCGCCCCAGCCGAGCGGCAGAGTGGCGATCACCGTGGTGCCACCGTCCCCGGAAACGACCTCCAGGCGCCCGCCGAGAGCTCGCATCCGCTCGCGCATGGCCGACAACCCGATGCCCTTGGAGCCCTGATCGGGGTCCATGCCGCGGCCCCGATCGGACACTTCCAGCGTGACCTCGCCGGCATCCCGAAAGAGACGCACGACCGCGGTTTGGCTGCCGGCGTGAAGGGGCACACTCCTGAGCGCCTCCTGCATTACCCGGTACAGAGCCACTTCTATGTCGGCCGGCAGGCGGCCCACATCGGGCGAGATCTCGGTGCGCACGTCGATCTGGCTGCGCTGGGCCAAGCCCGTCACGTAGGCCTCGGTAGCCGCCTTGAGTCCGAAGTGATCCAGCATCGACGGGTACAGGATGAAGCACATGGCCTGGATGTCGCCGACGCACGACTGCAGTTGGGCGATCCCGTCGGAGAGGAGACGCCGCGTGTCGGGGCTCAGGGCGTCGACCGAGTCCTTCACCATGGCGAGATTCAGTTCCACCGCCGCCAGGCACTGCGCGGTATTCTCGTGCAGTTCCCGGGCAACCTCTTTTCGCTCCTGGTCGCCCACCTGGAAGAGGTAATCGGAAAGGTCGTGCATGGCCCGCATTTCCTCCGCCACGCGGGCGCGGTCGGCGATCAGCCGCGCCACTTTAGCCATCAGTTCCTCGGCGAGCACCGGCTTATGCAGGTAGTCCTGCGCGCCCTCCTGGAGGAGCCGGACCTGGAGCGCTTCATCGGCCCTGGCGGTGAGCAAGACGATCGGAATGTCGTCGAATTCCCTTTGTTCCCGGAGTTCCCTCACTAACTCCTCGCCGCTCATGCGAGGCATCATGATGTCGCACAGGATCAGGTCGGGGTGAATCTCGCAGGCCTTGTCGTAACCTTCCTGCCCGTCGAAGGCCGGGACCACCCGGTACTCGGCTGCCAGCGTTCGCGAGAGGTAGGCGTTCATGTCGGGGTTATCTTCCACCAGCAGCACCACGGGAGCACCGGACCTGGCCGCCGGCGTGTGCGCCTGCGCTTCCTGAAGAGGCGACGCCGCCAACTCCGCCAAAAACTGCCTGGCGGGCGCCGCGTCCGGTCCCTCCGTCTCCCGCCGTACCACAGCGCCGTCCGGCGCGGCCAGCGGCAGAGCGATGCGGAACAGGGAACCGGTCCCGCCCGGAGGGTCTTCCACCGTGAGAGTGCCGCCGTGCAGGTTGACGAACTGGCGGGCGATCGAGAGGCCGAGTCCGGTGCCGCCGAACTGGCGGGTGGAGCTGCCATCCAGTTGGCGGAAGCGTTCGAAGATGGCCTCGCGCAAGGGCGGCGGAATTCCGGGACCGCTGTCCTCCACTTCGACCACGGCGCGGCCGCCCGTGGCCTGAACCGCAACCCTCACGTGGCCGCCGGCAGGCGTGAATTTGAAGGCGTTAGAGAGCAGGTTGAGCAGGCTGCGCTCGATTTGCGACGGATCGATCTGGGCGGTGAGCGAACCCGTGGCTTCGACGGCGTAGCGGATTCCGCGTTCCACCGCCAGGCTCTCGAAGTACGAGGCCGCCAGCCGGACCATGCCCGCCAGGTCGACCTCGGCGTAGGCGGCGATCATCCGTCCGGCGTCGAGTTTGGACAGGTCCAGCATGTCGTTGACGTGGCGCAGCAACAGGCCCGCGTTACGATCGATCACCTCCAGTTGATGGCGCTCTTCCGCGGCCATCCCGCTGGAAGCGAGCCGCGACCGCACCAGCCCCAGGATCAACGCCAGGGGTGTGCGCAGCTCGTGGCTGATGTTGGCAAAGAACTCCGTCTTGAGGCGGTCCATTTCCCTGGACTGCGCGTACAGAACAGCCACCTCCTCGGCGCGTTTCTTTTGCGTGATGTCCCGCAAGATGACGGTGAAGAGGGTCTGTCCGCCCGTGGCGGCTCGTGAGATGGTGGCCTCGATGGGGAACTCCTCGCCGTCGGCGCGCACCCCGGACAGCGCCCCCGGGGAAGACATGGAGCGGGCGGTGGCGCCGGTGACCCCGAATTCCCGAACGTGGCCGCTATGGACGGCGCGAAAGCGCTCGGGCAGAAAACGGTCAACCGTCGTTCCGATGGCCTCCGACGCCGCACAGCCGAAGATCCTCTCCGCGGCGGCATTGAACAGGACGACGCGTTGTTTCTCATCCAGCGTGATGATGGCGTCCATGGCGGTGCCGATGATGGCCGCCATCCGCTCCTGGCTGGCCTGGAGCGCTTGTTCCGCCTGCTTCCGCTCGCTGATGTTGCGGCTGACGGTGGCCAGCCCGGCCGGCTGGCCCGCTTCGTCTCTCACATAGAAAACGTTGTAGATCATCCAGATGGGTTCGCCGGTCTTAAAATGGCGGAAGCGGATTTCCACTTCGGCACGACCCTCGCGCAGGACTCGCGGGAAGAACTCCTCCATGATGAAGCGTTGGTCTTCCGGGAAGAAAAACTCGTGGACCGGCGTCCGAAAGGCATGCTCCTGGCTATCGAGACCGATCAGGCGCAGCGCCGCATGATTGGTATAAAACGGCATGAAATCCATGTCGCACATGCCGATGAACTCGTCGCTGTTGTCCGCCAGCGACACGAACCTCCGCCATTCCAGCTCCGCCCGCTTGCGCTCGCTGATGTCCTGGACCACCAGGATGCGATAAGAGGGGCTCCCGCTGCTGTCGTTCACCAGGGAGGACGTCACGTGGACCCAGACGACGGAACCATCACGGTGCAGGTAGCGTTTCTCGATTTCGAAGGCGTCGCTCTCGCCGCGCAGCATGCGTTCCACGCCCGCCGC
>JADGNS010000995.1 GCA_017883355.1 Candidatus Solibacter sp. | reverse complement strand
GTCCATGGCGTTCCAATCGTCATCCCGTTGCGCGTCCTTGGGAGCGTCCATGAACCCGTAGATGCTGCCCGAGGGATGCGGATCCGGATAGCGGTTGTTGATCTGGATTTCGTAACCGATCTTCGACGGCGTCCGGGTGTAATCGGGCGGCGTGACAATCGCCCATTTGGCCCGCGACGTATCGCGAATCGAAACCCCGCTGTTGCCCGTGGTCTTGGTCCAGTATTCCAGATGCAGGTCGAATTCGCCGAAGTCGTTCCGCCTGGTGTAGAGCCACGATTGCGTGTCCACCCAGCCTTTGAAAAGTTGCGGCGTGCCCAGCGGTCCGCCGGGAACGAATTGCTTGCGCAAATCGGTGATGCGCTGGCCCAGCACTGTGCCGTCCGCCATCACCGTCCACTGGCCGTCGCCGATGATCTCCCACCCGTCCAGGTTCTTTCCGTTGAACAGCGGCTTGGCATCCGCCGCGCACAATGCGGCCGCGAGGCCCAACAACAGGAAGACCGCAATCACTTTCCGCATAGCTTATTCAATACCTCCGCCGACACATTACGGCCGCAAATTACGATTACGACGTTCTTACCCCGCCAGCGCGGCGCCTCTTGGAGGAACGCGGCCACGGCAACCCCGGCCGCACCCTCGATCACCCAATGCTCGATTTCCAGAACCCGGCGCATGGCGCGCAGCGTCTCGTCCTCGCTCACCAGCACGCCACGGTCGATCGCGCGGCGGCACACGTCGAAGGTGACCGAGCCCGGTTCCAGTCCGCCCGCCGTACTTTCAGACAGCGTCGGCCGTTCGGCCACCTCGACAATGCTTCCGGCCTGCAAACACCGGTACATCACCGGCGAGTTCTCCGGCCAGCATCCGACGATCTCGGTTGACGGCGAGACTGCCTTCAGATATTCGCCGATGCCGCCGATCAGCCCGCCCCCGCCCACGGCGGCGAATACGGCATCGAGTTGTGGCAACTGGCGGTGAAGTTCAACGGCGATGGTTCCCTGCCCCGCCACCACGTCCAGATCGTTGTAAGGCGAAATGAAAACGCGCCCCGATTCGCCGGCGGCGCGCCGCGCGGCCACCTCCGCGGTGAGCGGGTCGTCGCCAGCGCAGTGAAGGCGCGCGCCCATCTCTTCAATCCGCCGCGCCTTGAAATCCGAGACTTGCGAGGAGACGAACACCTCCGCCGCGATGCCGCGCGCCCGCGACGCGGCCGCTACCCCGAGGCCGTGATTCCCATTGCTGGCCGTGACCACCCCCGCCGCGGCCTGCTCCCCCGTGAGCAGCGCGATCTTATTCGACGCGCCGCGGAACTTGAAGGAGCCGGTGTGCTGCAGGTGTTCCAGCTTGAGGTAGGCGCCCAGTTCCGCCGAGTGCTCTAGCGGTGTCTGGCGCACCAGCGGCGCAATGCGATGGTAGGCTGCGAGGATTTCGTCTTTCACGGAATCGCTCTATTCTACCGCCGCTCATTTAGGCTGTGCTTCGCTCGCCGTCTCAGGGGTGCCACTATACCCTCGCCCGGCGCCATTACGCCACACGGGGTTGCCGATCGCTGCTTACCGGCGAAGCGCCGGGGGCCCAGTCTCCTCGGCCGATGAGACGGGCGCACGGCCTTCCGGGCGAACGTCCTCCGCCGGCGGTATCCGCCATCCGCCATTCAGTTCATCCCCGTAATACGGCGCCCACTCGGTTGGGAATCTCTCCCCTTGCCGGGCTGCCGTTTGCTGCTGTATTGCCGCAGGCATGTCCGTCTTCCGCCGGCTACTTGCCAGACCGAAGTTGCTGCTCCGCCCGAAGCCAGTCCTCTTCCGGCGAGCCTCCCTGACAGCCGCGCGCCTCCCAGTACGAGTGAGCCAGGCGGGCAACGTCCGCGGGCGCGATTTCGACGTTTCCGGAAGTCACGCTTACCCCACCGCCCGGGGCCGCCGGGTGCACCGCTGCGATTGCGGTGGAACCCCGGCGATTGGCCTTCGATACACGTCTGACCTCTGGTGCTGGCATATGCAAAATTCCTTTATGTTAGGTTGAAAACCAGATGCGGCTGTCCGTAGCGAGCGCCTTGGCGACTCGGTGCGCCCGGCTCCTGGAAGGTCCCGGGCCGAGCCACGCGGTCCCATGCCGCCCACGCGCTCTCCGTCACCCGCAGAACTTCTTCGGCCTCGAAGGGAGCGCCCAGCAGGAGGTCGAAGGCGCCCAGATTGAGCACTTCCGACCAAAGGCGCTCGTCAGCCAGGCGCGAGGACACGATGAGGCTTGGCCGAACCGCCGCCGTATCCATCTCTGCCAGCAGGAGTTTCCAGTCGCCATCCGGCAAACTATGTTCGCAGATCACTACCGGTAATTCGGGGTGATCGCGGCGAATCGCCTTCAGTCCCTCGCTCGCCGTTCGGGCCCCCTGCAACTTCCACCGCGAGCCACTAAAAATGCTGTGCAGCGCGTCATGATCGCCAGCATGGGCGCTGACCAGCAAAACCGCGCTTGGGGATACCGTTCCGGAAACTGCTGAATGATTCGACAACAGTGCTTCTCCTGCCTTGGGATGGGTGTACTTGTATGCTACAACACCTCAGGCGGGGCATGGAACTAGGAGTACTCCCAGTCCACCTTACAGGGTCGACACACCGAGCTTGACCGCATGTTTCGTCAATTCAGCGTTGGTGCGGACTCCTATCTGCTTCATGATTCGATACTTGTGGAACTCCGCCGTCTTGATGGAGATCTTCAGGCCGGCAGCCACTTCCTTGAGACTCTTTCCCTCGGCGAGTAACTGTAGTACCTCCCGCTGGCGCGGCGTCAGCTCGGCTGGAAGATCGTCGCGGCGGCCGGCGCGTTGTACCTCGGCTCTTACCACCTCCCGGTCGATCGCCGGCGTCACGTATTTCGCGCCGCTGAGCGCTACTCCAATCGCCTCCAGGAGCTCGGCTCCGGCGGAACTCTTCAACACGTACGCCGA
>JADGNS010000097.1 GCA_017883355.1 Candidatus Solibacter sp. | reverse complement strand
CCAGGAGAACATCGCCGAGAGCGGCATCGATATCGTCTGCTCGCCTCCGGGCAAGCGGCTGCAAAACGTGCTGCTGCTGTCTGGCGGCGAGAAGGCGCTGGCCGCTGTGGCGCTATTGATGGCCATATTCCGCTATCAGCCCAGCCCGTTCTGCGTGATGGATGAAGTCGATGCCCCGCTGGATGAGGCTAACATCGGCCGCCTCACCCGCCTGATCACCGAAATGAGTGTCAATACCCAGTTCGTGGTGATCACCCATTCCAAGCGCACCATGGAATCGGCGCAGGCGCTGTACGGCGTCACCATGCAGGAGCCCGGCGTAAGCCGCCTGGTCAGCGTGAAGTTCAACGCCGCCACCGAGGCCGCCGCGTAAGTGGGATAAGGCTCCGCCTTGTCCATCCGAGCGAAGCTCGGACATTTTTTTCCGTCCCGTTGTAAGAAACTTCGCCGACCTGTATCTAATAGGTTTGAAGCGATGAATCACGCCGAGCGCGAGCGGATGTTCGAGGATCTCTTCCAGCGGCACAAGGCGCCCATCCAGCGCCTCTGTTTCTCGTATCTAAACTCCTCCGCCGAGGTGGAAGATCTCTTTCAGGAGATCATGAGCAACGTCTGGAACGCCTTGCCCAAGTTCCGTGGCGAAGCGCAGGCCGGCACCTGGCTGTACCGCATCGCGGTCAACACCGCGCTCCTCTACCGCAGGAAATGGAGGCGCGGCGAACCGCTGCCCGAGCTGGCCGATCCGTCCGCCGGCGCCCATCGGGACCTGGAGGACCGGGAGCGCCTGGCCGCCCTGCGCCGCGCCATCGCGCTGCAGCCGGAACAGGACCGGCTGGTCATTACCCTGCTGCTCGAAGGGCTCAGCTACCGCGAGATTGCCGAAGTGACCGGCCTCACCGTCAATTATGTCGGCGTCAAACTCTCGCGCATCAAGCAGGCCATCGAACAGGACATGACGGAGGATTGCCATGGCACAATTTGATGAACTCCAACAGCTCTGGCAGCGGCAGCCGATGCCGCCCGGCGATGCCGCGGCCCTGAGCCACGCCTTCCGCCGCTACGGCCGGCGGCACGACCTGATCTATCTGGGCAAAACCATCGTGATTGCCTGCCAGTTGATTTTCCTGGTGTCGATCCTCCGCCACCGGCCGCTCGCCCTGTTCGGCGCGTGCCTGGCGGATTTCAGCGCCATCCTCTTCATGATTTCCGATTGGCGGACGCAGCGCGCCATCGCCCGTCTGAACTTTGCCGCTCCCTCGGTGGCATTTCTGCGGAGTGCCCTCGCCCGCCTCCACGCGCAACGCAATCCCTTCCGCTCCCCTGAGTTCCGCATCACCATGGGCGGCGTCTGGATCGGCTGCAATCTGATCGTCGCCAGTCGCTGGGCCCGTATGACCCTCTCCGACGCGCTCCTCGCCCACGCTCTCATGAGCGCCACACCGTTCGCCGGCTATGCTTTCGGCCGCTGGATTCGCGGCAAGCGATTCGAAAAAGAGTGCCGCCCGCTCATCGAACGCCTGGACCGCGTGCTCGAAATCATGGAGGCCGACCGCGTATGAACACCGCTCTCATCGGCGAACTCGTCAAGCTGCGCTACAAGTTGCTGTGGGCCAAGACGCGCTCCCGCAATGGACGCATCGCGCTGTTTCTAGCCGGCTACCTGCTGCTGGTGCTCGTCATCGCGCTGCTCGCCAGCGGAGGGTTCGGCGCCGCGATGCTCGCCGTGCGCAGCGGCAAAGCGGAGCCCGTCGCCCAGGGCGTGCTCGCCGCGCTGTTTCTGGAAGCCGTGCTGGCCTCTAATATCCTGGGCTTCGGCATGAGCGCCGTCTTCGCCGAAACCGAACTCCGCCGCTATCCGCTGACCGCGGCGGACCGCCGCATCGCGCGCCACCTCACCGGGATTGTCGATCCCTTCTGGTTTCTCTTCTTCGCTCTGGAACTCGGCCTGGCCGTGGGCCTCTACGTCATGGGCGCCGGCAGCTTCTGGTTCGGGTTCCTCGCCGTCCTGCTCCTCTTCGCCGCCAATTACCTGCTGGCCCGCGTGGTCGGCCTCTTCATCGATCAACTGATGCAGCGCAAAGGCGGCGCACCCGTTCTGATGGGGCTGATCCTGACACTGGCGTTCCTTCCAGGCGCAGCGGCTCCGCTGCTCCAGAAGCACCCTGCGTTTGTTTCCGCCGTGGTACAGCGTCTCCAGTACACACCGCCGTTCGGTGCGGCTGCTGCAATGATCCACCCCGATGCCACCGGCCTGTATGGCCTTGTGATCGTCGTGACCTGGATCCTCGGATTGGCCGCGCTCCTGGTGTGGCTGGAGAAGCGCCCGCCACGGCGTCAGGTCGCCGAATCCGTCAAGATCGAATGGGACAGCCCGTTCGACCGTGTGGGCGCGCTCTTCGGACCGCGCATGGGCCCGCTCGTCGGCCACTGGCTGCGTTTCTACAGCCGCAACAGCCGGACCCGGACGTTCTGCCTGATCTCGCTGCCGCTACTCGCCTTTCTCACCTATCAGCTTGGCAGCCAGTGGAAGGTGGCGCACAGCTTTTTCATGATGGCGCTGGGCACGATTCCGATGCTCACTTTCCTCGGAACCGCGCGCATCTCCGTCAACCAGTTCGGTTACGTCGGGGGCGCCTTTCGCCGCTACTTCCTGCTCCCCATCGACCCCGCCGCCACGTTGCGCGCGGCCAGCTACGCCGCCGTCACAATCGGCGCTTCGATGCTGCCCGTCGGCCTGTTGGCCTGGATCCTCTTCGAGCCGTACCCGTTCGATGCGCGCATGCTTCTCATGCTGCTGTGCACCGGGGTTACGGGGCTCTTCGTGTTGAACGGGCTCGGCATCTGGGTGACGCTCTTCAATCCGCGGAAGGGCAACTACACCAGCAATTTCGGCAACGACCTTTCGCTGGGCGGCAATATTTTGCTGATAGGCGGCATGCTCGTCGCGATGTCCCTGCCGCGCCTGTTGCACAAGTTCCTACCTGCCGCGGTGTCGCCGGAATCCTGGTGGATGTTCCTGCCGCTGCCGGCGCTGGCCTTCGCGTTCTACCTGGTAACTTTGAAATCCGCCGGACCCGTATTTGTGACCCGCCGCGAGAAACTGCTCGCCGTTGTGGAAGGAAGGGACTGACCATGGACGCCATTCGCACCACCAACCTGGTGAAGAAGTACGGCCAAAAGCTGGCCGTTGAGGACCTCTCGCTTACCGTGCGCGCCGGCACCATGTTCGGCTTCCTGGGCCCCAACGGTTCGGGCAAGAGCACCACCATCGGCTGCATGACCGGCCTGCTGGACGCCACCTCCGGCGAGATCGAACTGCTCGGCCAGCGCTTCACCGCCGACAATGCCGCCGTCAAACGCCGTATCGGCGTGATGCCGGAAACCCTCGGCCTGTTCGAACCGCTCTACGCCCACGAGTTCCTGGCCTTCGTGGCGCGCATGTTCGGCCTGGACGAGCCCACCACGCGCCTGCGCGTCACCGAACTGCTGGAGGCGCTGGAACTCACCGACACTTCCAAGACCCTCTCCGAATACTCCACCGGAATGCGCAAGCGCGTGGCCTTCGCAGCCGCCGTGATCCACTCGCCGGAGGTCCTGTTCCTCGACGAGCCGTTCGAAAGCATCGACCCCGCGGGCGTCTCCCTGATGAAGCAATGGCTGCGCCGCTTCACCGAGCAGGGCCGCACCGTGTTCATCACCAGTCACGTGCTGGAAACCGTGGAGCGCGTCTGCCAGGAGGTGGCCATCATCACGCGGCCCGGCAAACTGGTCTGGCAGGGCGATATCACGGCGCTGGCGAACGATGGCGCCGTAGTCTGTAACGGCCAGGAATTCCGCGCCCTGGAGCCGCTCTTCCTGCACCTCACCGGGGAGCGCTACGCCGATCTGAAATGGCTGTAAGCGTCCAGATTTTCGGCTTGAAGAACTCGCAGGCGACGCGCGCCGCCGAGCGCTTCTTCAAAGAGCGCCGCGTTACCATCCATATGGTGGATCTGAAACAGAAGCCGATGGCATACGGCGAGATCCAGCGATTCATCGAGCGCTTCACTCTCGCCGGATTGCTCGCCACCGATGGCAAGGCCTACCTCGATGCCGGCCTGAAATACTACAAGCTCTCCGATGCGGAACTGCTCTCCCGGATCGAGCGCGACCCGAACCTGCTCCGGCTGCCGCTGATTCGCGGCGGCAAACTGCTGAGCGTCGGCCACGATGAAGACGCGTGGAAGGCGATGCTGGCGGAGCCTTATGCCACGTGATTCGTGCCGTAAGGGGCGCGCTGTTTGCGAGTGAGCATACGGTTGGCTTCGTCGTCGTTGAGGAAGCGTTCCGTCTTGGGATCCCACTTCAGGGTGCGGCCCAAACGCATGGCGGCATGGGAGACCAGGCAGGCGGTACACGAGCGGTGACCCACCTCGGCCGGGGCGGCGGGCTCCTGACGCGTGCGGATGCTGGTGAGCCAGTCCAGGTGGTGGTCGTTTTGCGGGCTGGCGTGCAGATGGAGTTCACCGTCTTTGATGCCGGTCGCGAGAATCCGCCGATCGCTGGCGTCCAGCGCCTGCGGTCCGGGCAAAGCTCCCAAGGGCCGGCCGGGCACGTTGTTGGCGCGCGTCACCCAGATCCAGCCATCGTCGCCAATGAAACGCAGTCCGGTCGGGTATTTCTCGCTCATGTAGACGGTGGCGCCATTGGCGTAGCCGGCGCGCACATGATAAGGCCCGTGAACGTCCCACAATCCCTGCTTGGGAAACTGCGCAGTGGCGGAGATCTCCACCGGCCCGGATAACTCTGTGTCCATGGCCCAATGCGCAATGTCGATGTGGTGGGCTCCCCAGCCGGTGATCATGCCGGCGCCGAACTGCTCGCAGCGCAGCCAGCCGGGGCGGGCATAACGAAGCCGGATGTCGGGCGTCTCGGGATGCACGCGATTCTCGGTGTAGTAGACCAGGGGCGTGGAGCCCAGCCACTGGTCGTAATTGAGATTCGCCGGCACAGGCATTTCAGGCTCGGCGTTGCCGGATGGGTCTTCGGGCAGGCCGATAAAAACTTCCTTGATCTTCCCGATGCGCCCGTTGCGAATCAACTCGCAGGCCAGCCGGAACTGTACGTCGGAGCGCTGCTGGCTGCCCAGTTGCAGAATCCTGCCGGTCTGCTTGACGACGTCCGCCATCTGGCGGCCTTCGGCGATGGTCAGCGAGGCCGGCTTCTGCAGATAGATGTCCTTGCCGGCGAGCGCGGCTTCCATGGCCGGTTGGGCGTGCCAGTGATCCGGCGTGCTGATGCAGACGGCGTCGATGCTCTTGTCGGCGAGCATCTCCTTATAATTCCCGTAGGTAGCGACCTTGTCGTATTTACCGCTGCCCAGCGTCTTTTCGTAGTAAGTCTCGATGAGCGATTTCGCGTCGGCCGCGCGGACGGAATCCAGGTCGCAGACGGCCACGTACCGCGCCAGCGCGTGGTGCTTCAGCAGGCCGGCGAACTCCGAGCCGCGGGCGATACGGCCGCAACCGATCTGCGCCATCCGGATGATCTTGCTGGGAGCGCTCTGCCCGAACACGCTCGACGGGACGATGGCCGGGAAGGCCGCGGTGATGAGGAAGTTTCGTCTGGAGGTCTTCATTTGCTGTCCCTTTCCATGGCCCACAATATGCCGCCGAGGATGTGTTTGTACAGGATGGGGTTTGCGTAGGATTCCTTGGTGTGGCCCAGCGCGGTGTAGAAGGCGCGGCCCGGGCCGGGGCCGATGCGCAGGGTCCACGCCAGGGGCATTCCATCGCCCACGAGATCCCGAGGGTACTTGGCGCGATCCGGATCCTTGAGCTTCGCCGTGTCGGTCACCAGCAGCGGATGCAGATCGGGATTCAGGTACTCCAGGAAGTAGCATTCGTCGTCCCATTCGAAGGAGGCCGGCAGGTGTTTAGTAGACGCGTGCGTTGCGTCCTTGACCCGCACGGTGAATTTCTGAAACGCGGGATGGCGCTGGAACTTGCCGCCGGCCACGCTCCAGAAGTACGGCCAGTCGCGCTCCGAGCCCGAGGCCGAGTGGATGCCGACGAAGCCGCCGCCGGATTCCATGTAGCTCTTGAAGGCGTCGCGTTGCGCCTGGTTGGCGAAGGCCTCGTTGTTGGTGTTGGAGAACACCAGCGCCTGGTACTGTTTGAGGTTCGCCGTGGTGAAGACGGCGGGATCGTCCGACGCATCCACCGCGAAGCCAGCTTCGGAGCCCATCTTCCCGATGGCGGTCACGCTGGCCTGAATATTGTCGTGCACGTAGCCTTTGCCGTCAGGCGTGCAGTTTCGCGTCTAGACCAGCACCTTGCGGTCGGCGGCATGGCCGGCGGCGGCACCGAGTAATAACAGCAGTAGAGGGATGCGGCGCTTCATGATGACCTGCACCCACTTTAACAGGACGAACGCCAGGCAGAGCAGCGATGTGTTAATGATAGTGCGCATGAGGTCTCCGATTCCGCTACTGATGATGGCCCTGTGCATAGCTCCCGCGCCACTGCGGGCGGCAGCATTCGATGTAACTTCGTATGGCGCCAAAGGCGATGCCGCGACGGTGAACACGGCGTCCATCCAGAAGGCCATCGACGCGGCGGCGAAGGCCGGCAATGGCGTCGTGGTGTTTAAGCCCGGCGTGTATCTCTCGGGCGCATTGTTTCTCAAATCGCACATGGAACTGCGCCTCGATCGAGGCGTGGAGATTCGCGGCGTGCAGGATCTGGCGGCGTATCCGGTAATGCAGACCCGCGTGGCGGGCATCGAGATGAAGTGGCCCAGCGCCCTCATCAACGTGTACGAGCAATCCCACGTGAAGATCGGCGGCAAGGGCTCGCTCGACGGCGACGGCAAGATCTGGTGGGACAAATATTGGAAGATGCGGCGCGAGGAATACGAGCCCAAGGGACTGCGCTGGGCAGTGGACTACGATTGCCAGCGGCCGCGGCTGATCCAGGTCTACAAATCCACCGATATCGATCTGCAAGGCCTCACGCTCAAACGGCCGGGCTTCTGGACGGTGCACATCTGCTACTCGCAGCGCGTCACCGTGGACGGCCTCGTGATCCGCAACAATACCGATGGGCGCGGGCCAAGTACCGATGGCGTGGACATCGATTCCTCGTCGGACGTACTGGTGACGCACTGCGATATCGATTGCAACGACGATGCCATCTGCCTGAAGGCAGGCCGCGACGCCGACGGGTTGCGCGTCAACCGGCCCACCGAGAAGATCAGGATTTACGACAACACGGTGCGCGGGGGCGCGGCCGGGGTGACCATCGGGAGCGAGACCTCGGGCGGCATCCGCGATATCGACGTCAAGGGGCTCACCGTGCTCGCCGCGGTGCCGGCGGGGATCCTGTTTAAGAGCGCGAGCACGCGCGGCGGAACCATGGAGAACATCACGATCGCTAACGTGACCACCGTGGGCGTGGCCACTCCGGTGAGCATTACGCTCAACTGGAATCCGAGTTACAGCTATGCGAAGTTGCCAGACGGGATTAAGGACATGCCGGACTACTGGCGTGTGCTGACCGAAGTGGTGCCGCCAGAGAAAGGGCTGCCGCATTTCCGCAAGATTCGGATTTCGGGGTTGAAATCGACCGGCGCGCAGCGCGCGTTCGCGGTGAGTTCCTACCCGGATTCGCCGCTGGTGGATTTCGAGTTCAAGGATATCGAGATCGAGGCCAAGACGGCCGGCACGATCGCCAATACGCAGGGCTGGAAGATGGAGGGTATGCGGATTAAAACTGCCGACGGGAGTACGCTCACGGTGAAGTAGCGGCAGGCACGACAGACCACAAAGGGCGATGGTCTGTCCCACCTGCGGTAGTATTGACGGAGATCCTCATGATGCGCATCTCCACGTTTGTATACGGCACCCTACTCGTCTCCTCGATTCTTTCGGCGCAGGATGCCGACCCGGGGCGGGTGGTCTTTGAGGGGCGGTGCGCGCGGTGTCATGGGGCGGACGGCAACGGCGGGGAACTCGGGCCGGCGATTCGCGGGCGCCTGGCCGCGCGGGACGACCAGCAGTTGGCCACTCTGATTCGCGCCGGACTGCCGGGGCAGGGAATGCCGCCCAGCCAGATCGCCGACGCCGAGATGGAACCGCTCACCCGCTTTCTGCGCACGCTGCAACCGCGCAACCTGCGGCGCGAAGTGGTGCGGGAGAAAGTCCTGACAGTCGACGGCAAGACCCTGGAGGGGGAGGTCCTCAACCAGGGCTTCGACGATCTGCAATTGCTTACCGGCGACAGCCGGGTACACCTGTTGCGCCGCGCGGGAGACCGCTTTCGCGAAGTCACTTCGACTACCGATTGGCCCGGCTACAATGGCGACGCCGGCGGCAACCGCTACACGACTCTGGCGCAGATCACCAAGGCCAACGTGGCGCGCTTGGGACCGCGGTGGATGTTCACGGTGCCCAACGCGGCGCGCTTGCAGGTGACGCCGGTCGTGGTGGGCGGCATCATGTACGTCTCCGTGGCCAACGAGTGTTACGCCCTGGACGCCGGCACCGGTCGGCAGATCTGGCACTATCGCCGCCCGCCCACTCCCGGTCTGCCATCCGCCGCCGTGGGCGGCACCAATCGCGGCGTGGCCACGGCGGGCGACCGCGTCTTTATGTCCACCGACCACGCCCACCTGATCGCATTGAACCGCTTCACCGGCGAGTTGATTTGGGATACGGAAATGGCGGACTGGCATCTGAACTATTTCTCCACCTCCGCGCCGCTCGCCGTGGGCAACCTGGTAGTGGCCGGCACGGGCGGCGGCGAACACGGCGCGCGCGGCTTCCTGGCGGCGTTCGACCAGACCACCGGGAAGGAGGTCTGGCGCTTCTGGACCGTGCCCAAACCCGGCGAACCGGCCGCGGAGTCCTGGCAAGGCAAAGGAATCGAACACCCGGGCGCGCCCACCTGGTTCACCGGCACCTATGACGCGCAGACGGACACGGTCTATTGGCCCACCGGCAACCCGAGCGCGGAATATAATGGCGACGACCGTCTGGGCGATAACCTGTATTCCGACTGCATTCTGGCGCTCGATGCCAAGACCGGCAAACTGAAATGGCACTACCAGACTACGCCGCACGATCTGTGGGATTGGGATGCCACCGAAACGCCTGTGGTCTTGGACACGGCCTGGGAAGGGCGCAGGCGCCAATTGCTGATCCAGGCGAACCGCAATGGTTTTTTCTATGTCTTCGACCGCACGGATGGCAAGCTGCTGCTGGCCAAACCGTTCGTCACCAACCTGAACTGGGCGAGCGGCATCGGTCCCGACGGACGCCCCGTCAAGCTCCCCAACATGGAGCCCAGCGCCGCCGGGACGCTGGTGTGCCCGTCACAGGATGGCGCCACCAACTGGTTCTCGCCTTCGTATAATCCCGCCACGGGATTGTTCTACGTGCAGACTTTCGAGAAGTGCAGCGTGTACACCAAGCGCGATCCGGGGCCATGGCAGGCGGGGAAGGAATACCTGGGCGGGTCACAGCGCAGGCCGGAGGGTGAAAAGCCGCGGAGGATTCTGAAAGCCATCGACATCAAGACCGGCAAGATCGCCTGGACTCTGCCGCAACCGGGGCCGGCGGAATCCTGGGGCGGCACGCTCACCACGGCAACGGGGCTGGTGATTTTCGGCGAGGAAGGCGGAGCGCTGATGGCGGCCGACGCGGGGAGCGGCAAACCGCTGTGGAGTTTCCAGACCAACCAGTTATGGAAAG
>JADGNS010000096.1 GCA_017883355.1 Candidatus Solibacter sp. | reverse complement strand
ACCTGCATCACCACCGTGGTGAATTCGTTGGCCAGTTCCGGGTAGATGTACTGCATCTCCTCGCTCACCCGCATCATCGCCTGATCCAGGCCCAACCCCGTCCCCAGCACGATGCCCAGCAGATCCACCGTATCGGGCAGCGCCTCCTGTAACTTGCCGCGATAGCTCTTCACCAGCCGGTACAGGATCTGCTTGGGCAGGATGAACCCCAGCAGCAACGCCGCCACCAGACCACCCAGCAGCGACCCCGGGCCGTTGGTGTTATTGCGTTGCAGATAGACGATGCCCGCGCAGAGCGTGAACACGAACAGCAGCACGAAAATGCAATACAGAGCCAGCGCGCTCTTGCGCCGGATGCCCGCCTGCGCCAGCAGTTTCTCCGTGCCGTTCATCCAATCTTCGCCGCCGGGGACCAGCGCGATGACATACAGGAACCGGTCCAGGCCTCGCGCCGATTTCTTGCGCCGCGTGGCCCGCGCCGCTACCACCATGGCCTGCGATTGCAGTCCCTCCAGGCGGTCGCTCAGCGGATCTTCCGGCGCGCGGAAAAGTTCGAAGCCGGTCCACAAGAGCAGCGTGAGCGTCGCCCCCGTGAACAGGAAGAGGAGCAGGTCGGTCGCTATCGCCATCCAATCGTCCTCCTCATACCTTGATGTTGGCCAGCTTGCGGATCACCAGAATGCCTACGATCTCCGAGCAGATCGCGTAGGTGAAAAACTTGACGCCCACCGGATCGGTCCACAGCAGCCGCACATAATCCGGCTTCAGGATGTAGAAGCCGATGCCCACCACCAGAGGCAGGCAGCACAGCAGGCCGGCGGAAAAACGCTGCTGCGCGGTGTGCGCCTTCAGTTTGGCCGCCATGTTCAGACGCTCGCGCACCAGCGTCGATAGGTTCTCCAGCACGGCCACCATGTTGGCGCCGGTCTGCCGCTGCAAGATCAGGGCGGTGATGAAAAACTTCAGGTCCAGCAGCGGCACGCGCTTGCCGAGTTCGTGCAGCGCCGGCTCCACCTGCGAACCCAGCCCCAGCTCTTCCATCAGCTTCTTGAACTCCATCTTCACCGGGTCGCTGGTCTCCGTCGCGATGGTCTCCAGACCCGAGTGGATGTTGTGCCCGGCGCGCATCGTGCGGGTGAACAGGTCGATCGCGTCGGGCAGTTGCTCCTCGAACTTCTTCATCCGCCGCGAGCGCTTTTGCAGGATATAAACCACCGGCGCAAAACCCAGGAGCACCGAGAACAGAATCCGCAGGAAGAAGATCATGCCGAACAGCGTGGTCAGCAGAAAACAGCACGCCCCTAGCGCCACGCTGAGCCCGAAGACGTCGGCCGCGCGGTACTTCAGGTTGGCCTGCTCGATGACCGTCTGCAAACGGCGCAGCATGCCCACCCAGGTCACCAGGTCGCCCAGGAAAGCCAACTGTCCGCGATGCTCGCGGCGCAGCAGTTCCGGCGCCTTTTGGTTGCGGCTGCGCATGTGCGCGCGCAGTTCCCTCAAACGGCTGCCCAGCCGGTCCTCGGCTTCCTGCTCCGGCACGCTCCACACGTAATATCCCGCCACGTATAACGCGATCGAGAAGAGCACGCCGGTAATCAGGAAGAAGCCCAGCGGACCCATCTATTTCTCTTTCACCTCGTGCGTCTCGTGGAAGATGGAGAGCGGCAGATGGATGCCGTACGATTTCAGGCGCTCCAGGCAGAGCGGCGTGTTGCCGCAGCCGCGGAAGAAGCCCACCACCTTGCCGCGCGGGCTGATGCCGGTGCGCTCGAACTCGAAGAGGTCCTGCATCTCCACCAGATCGTGCTCCACCCCCACCACCTCGGCGATTCCCGTCACGCGGCGCGATCCGTCCGCCAGGCGGTTGCAGTGCACCACCACGTTGATCGCGCTCGCCAGTTGCTGCCGGATGACCTTATCCGGCACGTGCTGGCTGGCCATCATCACCATGGTCTCCAGGCGCGAGAACGCGTCGCGCGTCGTGTTGGCGTGCACCGTGGTCATCGACCCGTCGTGACCCGTGTTCATGGCCTGCAACATGTCCAACGCTTCGGGACCGCGCGATTCGCCCACGATGATGCGGTCGGGCCGCATACGCAGCGTGTTGATCAACAGGTCGCGCTGCGTGATGGCGCCCGCGCCTTCAATATTTGGCGGGCGCGTTTCCAACCGCACCACGTGCCCCTGTTGCAGATTCAACTCGGCGGTGTCTTCGATGGTGACGATGCGCTCTTCCTCCGGGATGAAGCGGGAGAGCGTGTTCAGCATGGTGGTCTTGCCGGAGCCCGAACCGCCCGAGATCACGATGTTCAACCGCGCTTCCACGCAGCCGCTCATGAAATCCAGCATGCCGGTGGTGAACGTCTGGTTCTTGATCAGGTCCTCGGTGGTGAGCACCCGCTTGCCATAGCGGCGGATCGACATCACCGGGCCGATCAGCGAGAGCGGCGGGATCACCGCGCAGACGCGCGACCCGTCGGCCAGGCGGGCGTCCACGATGGGCGACGAATCGTCGATGCGGCGGCCGATGGCGCTCACGATGCGCTCGATGATCATGCGCACGTGCGCGTGGTCCTTGAAGCGGATGTTGGTCTCCACCACGCGGCCGGCCCGCTCCACGTACACGTTGTCGAACCCGTTCACCATGATGTCGGAAATCGTGGGGTCCTTGAGCAGGATCTCGAGCGGTCCCAGCCCGAACACTTCATCGAGAATCTCTTCCGTCAGCTTCTCGCGCTCGCCCATCGTCATGGGCAGCGACTCGTCGATGATGAGCTTCTCGACGACCGTGCCCACCTGCCCGCGGACACTGTCCTTGTTCAGGTCTTTGAGCTGCTCGGGGGTGAGCGAGTTCACCAGCTTCTGGTGAACCTGGCTTTTCAATTCGAACCAACGGTCGGCTCCCGATCCGGGACGGACAACGTTTCGGCTACCCATGCTGTGCTTTCATTATGCCGTGTTCCCGATAGCCTCTGTGGCCTTGGCCTTCTTGCCCGTCGCTTTATCGACGAAGGCGCGGAAAACCCGGTCCAGTTCGCCCGCCTGTTCGCGATTGGCCACGAACGGCCGGCCCTTGTTGATGGAGGCCAGAACCGCCGGAGAATTCGGAATCCCGTAGAACACCGTCTGATTCAAGGTCTGCTGGATCTGCTCCAGGCTGGCCTGATTGGCCGTGATTTTCTTCGTGTAGCGGTTGACCACCACGCGGATCTGATCCTGATTGAAGCCCATGCGCATCAGGAAGCCGATGTAGCGCTGCGCATTGCGTATGGACGGAAACTCCTGGTCGATCACCAGGAAAACCGCCGCCGAGACCTGCGCCGCCCCGAGCACCAGGTCGTTCGAGATATTGCGCCCGCCATCGATCGCAACGCAAGCGTACTTCTCCACCAGGAAGGTGGCGAACTCCCGCAACTGATGATCGCTGAAGTGGCCGCTCTGCTCCAGCGCGTCCGGCGGCCCCACCAGGAAGAAGCCCAGCGGGTCGCGCGTCACGAAGCCTTCGAACAGCGCCTGGTCCAGCCGCTCCAGGTTCTCGCCCACTTCCATCAGCGTGTATTGCGGCGAGGCGCCGAGTTGCATCGCCATGTCGTTGCCGATCCAATCCAGGTCGATGGCGACGGTGGAAACCTTGCGCTGCGCCAGCACGCTGGCGAAGTTGACCGCGAGCGTGGTGGTTCCCACGCCGCCCTTGGTGCCGATGAAGGTGTAGATCTTGCCGAGCTTGCTTTCGCCCGCCGCGCCGTGGCGCGGGGCCCGCTCCAGGCGCCCCATGGCCTCGCGGAACTCGGTGCGCTTGATGGGCTGCAGCAGGAATTCATTGGCCCCGGCGCGCATGCACTGGATCACCGTCTCCCCATCCGCGGAGAAATTGCTCACCATGACGAACAGGTCCGGCGCCGCCTGCTTCACTTTCTCGATGGCCTTGATGGAGCCCTCCGGATCGCCCGAGATATCCACGATCAGGCCGGCGTGCGGATGGCGCTCCAGATCCTGCAGCACGCGAATGTAGAGGTTGGCGGCCACCTCCTGGTATTCGGCGACGATCTTGGCATCCGGAAGATTGATCAGGCTGTCGCGCACACTCTCGCGGAAGTGCTCGTCGCTGGAAGCAACCAGTAGAGTTGTATTAGGCACAGGTGTCCTTTCTCATGGCAGGCAGTTCCCCGATTCGTCGCACCCCGCGCTTTGCATCGGCATGCTGGTGGCGAAGGGCGGTATGGTGACCGGCGCCAGGCGGAACAGGGTCGAAAGCCCCTTCGTGAACTGGTAGCTGGTGACGCTCACCGTGACCGCGTCGGGCACGCAACCCGCGCTGCAATCGGCCCCCGATGCGCAGGCGAACGGCGCGAGCTGCCCGGTGGCGGGGTCTAGCGAAAAGTAGCTGATCTGTAGCCCCGCTTCGCCGTTTTGGAATTTGTCCATATCGATCATGCGCGGCACGTGGGTCGTCATGTAGGTGGTGACGTTGCTGCCATCGCCCATCCAGCAGTGGGTGGCCGCATAGTGGGCGCCGTCGCGCGTGAAATCCACTACGCTGTGCCACACCCACAGCATCTCGCTGACGAACACCAGCATGAACGTGAGCGGCAGAATCACCGCGCCATACAGCAGCGCAAATTCCACCGCGGCCTGCCCCGCTCGGCGCCGCCTCATGACGCCCCTCCGTAGGCAGAATGTTTTTCAACGCAGAGACGCAGAGAACACAGAGGAAGCGCAGAGAAAGACGAAGGCACACTTGGGAAAAGAACGACCTGCGCGCATGGCGCCACGCTGCACGCGCCACCCGCGCAAAACGCGAATCTTGATTCTTCCGTTTCGCTGGCTCTTGCTCTTCTCTGCGCTTCCTCTGTGTTCTCTGCGTCTCTGCGTTGAAGCTGTCTTCCGGTCTGGGCGTAGCTCATGACGCCCCTCCGTAAGCCATCACAGCCTTCGGCCGGAGCGGGATCGGGTCCACCAGAATATACGGAATCCGCGGCTGGATGATATATCCGTTGGGCATCGACACGGTGATAAAGTCGGGCCGTTGCGCGCCCACCGGCGTGCCGCAGCCGGATACCGCACAATCGCCCAGCGTCAGCGTCACCGGGTCGAGGCACTGCGTGGTGACGGTAATCATGTCCGGGGTGAGACCGGTGATGGCCACGGTGCCGCTGCCGTCCGTGGTTCCGGTGAGCCCGAACTGGATGGCCGCTGCGACCGTGGGGTCGCCGGCATCGGGGCAGAAGTTCACCCCGTTCTGCACCGCCAGATAACTGGCAATCGTGTTCACCGTCTTCTCGAGCGAGTAGTAGATGTAGGTGATCTTGCCGAACTGGATGAGCCCGCCAATCAGCAGGAAAACCACCGGCAACCACATCGCCAGTTCGATCGCCATGCTGCCGCCGCGCGCGCGCCTCATCGGTGGAGTACCACCTTTCCCGGACCCGAAGTCACCGGCGCGGGACAACTCTGCCCGAAGCGGTCGTCGATGTACCCCTGCTTGACCGGCATCGGGCTGCCGATGTAGGTCGCGAGGAACCGGCTGTTGGGGTCGGAGGGATTCAGAAACGTGCCATCGGGGTTGGGTTGCACCAGGAACTGGCGGAAACCGAGCACCACCATCGGCGTGGCCGTATTGGGCGCTAGCTGATCCACCACCGGCACCGTGATCACGCGCCGCCCGTTGCCCTGGTAGGCGGTGTAGAGGTCTTGCGCGACGCCCGGGTCGGTATCGGGCGGGAAAGCCGGTTGCAGCGTGCTGTAATCGGTGACCCCCGTGGTGCAGGCGGCGGGCTGCGTCTGGTTGTCGAAGCGCGTGTAGAGTCCGCACATCGGTGGCAGGGCGACCGCGGGCTGGGCTGCCGTACACAGCGGCGGGACGGCACTGAAGGTGGGGCTGCTCCACACGGCTTCCAGAGAATCGCCGATGCCCACGCATCCCATGGGGATCGGCGAGCCGGTGGGGTTGGGCGTGGTGGAGGACATCAGCCCCGCGGCGCCCATGCGGAACAACTGGTCGGTCTCGTCGGGGATCGTGGTGCTCGCCGCATCGTAGCGATTGATGATGGTGTACGGGGCGTATAGCCCCGAGTTGGGCAGGAAGAGGGGCGCCGTCCCGGTGCAGTTGTAATAGAACGTGTAATGGGCGTCGTCCGTAGCCGGGCCGAATCCAAAGTTCACCGGGTCCGTAACGTCTCTCGCCGCGATGGCGAAGGGCTCAATCCCGCAGACGGTGCACAAGGGCGCGCTGACCCCGGCGAGCACCTGCGCGGCGATCGGCGTCTTGCGCGAGGCGCCCAGCGAGAGCAGGCTCCAAAAGAGCAGCGGGGCATCGGCGGTGACGGAGATCTGCACGTGGCGGGCGGTGGTGCCGTCGGCGTTGGCCCCGGCCGGATCGGTGCCGAGGGCGCCGGCCACGGTGGCGAAGTAGGCGGGGTCGTTGACCGTGCTGGTCAGGTTGCCGGCGTCCTGCCCCAGCGTCAGCGACCCGAAATTGTACTTGTTCAACGCGATGGTCTGCGTGGCCACTGCCGCGGCGTGATCCAGCGACGTGGTGGTGCCGATCAGTTGATTGGCCGCGGCGATGGCGGCCGCGGAAGCCGCCTGATTGAGTTCGCCGCGGACCAGGTAGAGACGGCCCAGGTCCAGCGCAAAGCCCATCAGGCCGAACACCACCGGCACCAGGATGACGGCGAGTTGCAGCGACATGGAGCCGCGGGTGTGGGAATCGCTCCCTGACGGTCGCGGCTCCGTTTGACTCCAATCCGAGCCGCGACCGTCAGGGAGCGTCTTACTGTTTGGGTATCTGCTGGCCACGGGGTCCTACAAATTCAGGGTCCTTGACGGTTGGCTGCGTGTTGCTCGTCTTGCCGGCCTTCCCCTTCTTCGTGCCCGCGGGTGGGGCCGCCGGCAGGAACGTGGCAGGCATGTCGGGCAGCTTGGCTTTCTCTTCCGAAGTCAGCGCCTTGACGAAGTGCGGGGTCACCACCACCAGCAGCTCGTCGGTGGATTTCTGCGTGCTGCGGCTGCGGAAGATCTTGCCGAGGATGGGCAGGTCGCCCAATCCCGGAACCTTGGACAGGGTCTCGATCACGCGATTATCGATCAGGCCGGCGATGGCGAAGCTCTCGCCGTCCTTCAGAATGACCTCGGTTTCGGCGCGGCGCTGGCTAAGCGCCGGAATCACGAATCCCTGCAGCGTGACCGCGTTGGCGAAATCCAGGCTGCTGACTTCCGGCGCCACTTTGAGGTCGATCGATCCCTGGGGCGTCACCGTCGGGGTGAACTCCAGCTTCACGCCGAAGGGCTTGAACTGTACCGTGATGACGGGCGCGGTGGCGCCGCCGGTGGGCGTCGTCGTGATGGTGGGGAATGGGAAACTGCCGCCGGCCAGGAACGAGGCCTCCTTGCCTTCCACCGTGATCAGGTTCGGCTCGGCCAGAATCTGGAGCAGGTTGTGTTCCTGCAACGCCTTGATGGTGGCGCCGATATTCAGGTCCGGGCGGAATGCGAAAAGATTGAGCAGGTCGGCGAAGTTCACCGTCTGCCCGGTGCCGGTGGGCTGCAACTGGCTGAAGCGCGGCGCCTGAAACTGCTCGGTGGTTGTGGTGCCGATCATCTTCGGGTTGGTGCTGAACAGGTTGAAGCCGATCTGGGTGAGCGCCACCCGGTCGATGGCGGCGAACTTCACCTGCAGCATGATCTGGCGCGGCTCGGCGGGCGGCGGCGATTGCAGCAGGTTGATGACGTTCTTGGCGCGCGTCTGCGCCATGCCCTCCAGGCGCTTGGCATCTTGGGCGGTCTTCACACGGCCAGAGAGCACGATGGTGTCGCCGGTACCGGTCACGCTGATGGGCGCTCCGGCGGTGTCATTGATCGACTTGGTGAAGGTGTCCCACTCGGTGGTGTCCTTGGTGACGTAAATCTCGTAGCGGGCGGGGTCGGCGCCGGTTTCCCAGATGACCAGTGTGGTGCGGCCCGGACCCTTGGCGTTGATCATGACCTCGCGCGGCGAAATCACGATGGCGTCGGCGATCTTGGGCTCGGAGATGGCGACCTTGGTGACGTCCTGCTGGAAAGTGATCAACTCGCCGCGACCCTCCAGCAGCGTGATCTCGCGGGTTTGCGGCCGGGTAGCGGTGGTCTGTGCGAAGCATCCGGCGGCCACGAGCGCGGCGGACACCAGCTTAGCGATTCTCATCGAAACGATTCCTGAACGTGCTTGTCACCGCGGTAGACATCCACCACAATCCTCGGCTTCTCGGCCAGGGCCTTCTTGCGCCGGGCTTCTTCCTCGGCGGCGGCCTTGGCCTCGTCGACCGGCTTTTTCTCGCCGGTCAACTCCTGCCAGACCTTGGGATCTTCCAGATTGGCCCTGGAGACGTTGGTGGTCCGTCCGCGGCGGGCGCGGGCCAGACGGGCGCTGATCATGGGGTCGAGCACGTCGGTAGTAACCGGTTCGGTGTTGGCCGATTGGGCGCTATCCAGGGGGTTGCGCAGCGAGAGGCTGATCTTGCCCTGGCTCTTGGCCAACTCCAGCTTCTGGGCGTCTTCCGGCAGCAGGATGAGGGTAACGGTGGGCGATTTCGGGGCACGCGGGTCCACCGTCTGTCCTACCGCCACCGTGCGTCCGGTGGAGATCACCTTGACGTTCTGCAGGATGGTTGAGGTAGTGGCCTCGGCCATGGAACCGGGGCGGGTGAAGATGACATCCACATGCGAGCCCGGCTGGATGAGCCCGGCGACGCCGGAGACGTCGGTGACCTGCACGCTGACCGCGCGGTAGCCGCGGTCGATGGTGGAAGAGACGCCTTCCACAGAGGTCATGTCGGAGAGCTTGCCTTGCAGCACCGGCTCGTTGGTATTGAGCGGGACCATCAGGACGCGGTTCTCCGCGCCGGCGAGCTGGAAAACGGAGCCCTTGGGGACGTCTTTTTCCGGGTAGTTCACGATCTTCAGGTCGCTCTTTTTGAGCAGCGTACCCATGGGCATGTCGTGCGTGGCCACGACCATGCGCAAGGTTTTCTCCTGCTTCGGCGCGACGGCGTTGGAGTAGTAAAACCAGGTGAGCAGCAGGGCGGACACCCAGGCGGCGCCGAACAGCAAGAGCTTTTTCTGACGATCCATTCAGTCCTTAAGGGCGGCGTGGACTCCGCGCCACACGCTCAGACACAACTCCGCCCAATATTCTGCCGATGTTCTGTTGTAACACATACGGGGCGACTAAGTTCCGCCAAATACAAGTAAAGTCGCGGTTTTGTCCTGGTAAAGGGGGCGCCAGCCGATCTGTTCCAGGGCGGGCAGCAGTGGGGCGTCGGCGGGCACCAGCGCGTGGGTGAAGTGGAAGGACTCCCAGTACGGGCGCCACCCCGGGCGGACCTGCACCAGTCGGGAGTACTGCTTGAGGAAATCGGCGCCGTAGAGGTCGCTGCGCCCGTCGAAAAAGACCTTCAAGGTTCCGTTCGACCGGTAGATCAGGTAGCCGCCGAACTTGTCGGGGGCGAACAGGCGGGCGCCGGGCGGAATGTGGGGATAGGCGGCGACGGGGAACTGGTCGGGGGGGAAGCCGGCGGCCGGGGTGAGCCAACACGCCGCCAACAGGATGAAGGGGGCCAGGGCGAGCCCAAGGAAGCGGGCGTCCAGTGCGCGCAGGTTGGCGGAGTAGCTAAAACCGGGGCTAAAACCGGGGACAGACGGAACGTTACCCATGTTGTTCGAGAAGAAAACGGAAAACGTTCCGTCTGTCCCCGGTTTTA
>JADGNS010000994.1 GCA_017883355.1 Candidatus Solibacter sp. | reverse complement strand
CAGATTACGCTGACCAATCGCGCCACGGGCGCCGTGCTCTTCTCGCGCGCCGCCGCCGAATTTCGCGAACGCTACGAAATCTCCATCGACCCCAAAGCCTACTTTGACGAAAGCGGCACTGCCATGGAGCGCCTGAGCAAGAGCGTGGCCCGAAGCGTGACCAGCGCCATCCTGGAGAAGTTCTGATGACCGCCGCCCAATTCCAGGCCCGCGTGAAAAAAGGAACGGTGCCGCCCGCGACCCTGCTGCTCGGTCCGGAAGCTTACGAACGCCGGCGCATCAAGGACGCTCTGCTGGCCACCGTGCCCGCCGACGCGGTGAGCCAGCACGACCTGGCGGAACTGACCCTCTCGGAAATTCTGGACGACGCGCGCGCTCTCTCGCTGTTCGCTTCCGAGCGGCTCATCTGGATCGTCAACGCGGAGCTCGCCCTGCCGAGGGGGAAGGCCGCTGCCGCCGATGACGAGGAGGGCGATTCCCCAGGCGCTGCGGGTGCGGGCGATGCCGCACCACTGGCCGCCTACCTCAAGGACCCCACTCCCGGCGTCACGCTGATCTTTGAGGCCATCCGCCACGATTTCGAGGGAGAAGACAAGCGCAAGCAGGATCGCGTCCGCAAGTTCTACGCTGCCATCCCCGACGTGGTGGAACTGCAAAAGTACTCGCCGCACGAAGCGCGCGGCGAGGCCGAGTTGCTGATCCGCCAGGCCGGTTTCCGCATGGATTCCGCCGCGCTGGACCTGCTGATCGAGGCGCTGGGCGCGGACATCGCGCGCGTGGCAGTGGAGATCGAGAAACTCTCCCTGTTCGCCGGCAATCGCGCGATCGGCGTGGAGGACATCACGGCGCTGGTGCCGGACGCGCGCGCGACCACGATTTTCGCCCTCGTGAACGCGCTGGGCCGCCGCGATCGGGCGCGCGCGCTCGGCATTCTCGACACACTGACGCGCGAAGGCGAGTACCTGCCGCTGGCGCTGGCATTCCTCTCCACGCAGTTCCGCATGGCGCTGGTGGCGCGCGAAGCGGGGCTGAAGAGTGCGCAACAGATTCAGGGGCACTTCTCGCGACTGGGAGTGGCGATGTGGGGATCGCGCGCCGAACAGGTCTACCAGACGGTAAGCAAGTTCAACAGGCCGCAGATGGAGCGCGCGCTGGGATTGATCTATAAAGCGGACAAAGGTCTCCGCGATGCGCGTCCGGACGACCGCATCGTCATGGAGACCTTCATTATGGAATTGGTGAGCTAGGCGGCGAGCGCCTTCACGCGGAGGTTCAGCTTGCTCTTATAGCGCGCCGCCGTGTTCTTCTTGATAATCCCGCTCTTGGCGGAACGATCTATCACGGAGAACGTCGTTGGCAGCAGTGCCGAGGCAGCTTTGACATCCTTCGCCGTCAATGCGCGACGCATCGCGCGAATCTGGTGCCGCAGGCGCGATTTGTTCTTGCGATTGACTTCGGTGCGCCGTTCCGTCTGTCGCACTCGCTTGAGTGCGGAATATGTATTCGCCATCTTTGCTAAATCTAATCCTTACAGAGTGATCGAGATTTAAGGATAGCGCAATCGCCCCCCTGGCGGCAACTCTACAGCAGATGGAAGCTCACTTCCACGGTGATCTGCACGGAAACCGGTTGGCCGTCCTTTATGCCGGGCTTGAACTTCCACCTGGAGACCGCCTCGACCGCGCGCTGATCCAGTCCGGCGTCCAGGGAGCGCACTACGCTGATCTGCCCGGCGGTGCCATCCGGCCCCACGACCACCTGCATAAGCACGGTTCCCTGGATTTTGGCCGCCCTGGCGGCTTCCGTGTAGGACGGCTCCTGGCGCTCGAGGATTGCCGGCGACGACACGTCGTTGCCGGGGCGGTACACCGCGCTGCCCGGTGCGGGATCCGTCTTGGGCGCGGCCTGCGGGGCGGGCTGCGGCGCACCGAACATGGCGCCCAGTAGATCTTCCATCGCCGCGGTTTGATATCCCGCCGGGACCTCGAACCGCGAGAGCGGTATGGGCGCCGCCGATAACTCCGCCAGATCCATGGCGAACTCGGCGATCGGCTCGTCGGCGGTGGCCGCGCCCATGCTCTGCGCCATCGCCGGCATGAAAGTCGCCGACCGCATCCGGAGGGCTGCGCCGCTGCCGGCTTTGGCGATTTCCTGCATGGGGCCGCGCAACTTTTCGCCCAACCCGGGCACGCCGGCCAGAGCCTTGGTCATCATTTCCATAGGAGCCAGCCCGCCCTGCGGCCGGCCCACGAATGCCGCCAGTTCGCGGAGTTCGGGCGACCGCTGCAACTCGTCCGGGGTGGCGGTCCAGTTGTGGATCTCGGTGCGCATCGTCATCCCCGCGGTCACTTCCAAGGAGATGGTCAGCAGGTGCTCCTCGGTGCGGATGCCGAGGAGCGTCGCGGTCTGGCCGGTCTTCGAGGTCTTGACATCGAGTTTCATGTTGTCGAAGATGCGCTGCGCATCCGGTGGCATCACCGGCATTTTCTGCATGGCAAGAATCTTGGCGGGATATTCGGCCAGCGGCACGGTGGCGAAGCGGCTGGTCTTGGGATCGAGGATCGTAATCACGCCCTTGGCGTAATCCGCGATGGCGAGCAATTGCCCCATCGACGTGCAGACACGGTCTCCCTTGATCTGCACGGTGCTGCCCTCCGGCATCCGGTTGGACAGTTGCTGCTTCATGGTGTCCACCGCCTGTGGCGGCAGGAACGATCCGAATTTGAGCGTAATGGTATAGCGCAGCGTGACGTCGGCTCGTGCCGGAAGAACCGCGCACAAACCAAGGAAAACCACACCGGCAATTTTGCACTTCATGGCCCGAGTCTAGCGCATTCGCAAAGGCGGGACAGACGCTTTCGTGTGTGCCCCAAAGGGGCTGATTACCAGTGGGGGAAGGACCCACTCGAATAGTTGATGGTTAGATTCGATAGCTGGCGAGCGGTGAGTCCTGGTAACGGG
>JADGNS010000095.1 GCA_017883355.1 Candidatus Solibacter sp. | reverse complement strand
CACCCGGCAGGTACAATGAATTTAGGGATGAGGGCCTGGAATCGCGCAAAACTGCTGTGGGGCTACCTGACGCGCCGGGCCCGGCTCGACGCGCTGCCGGTGGAGTATATCGTCGAGACCACCGCCAAGTGTAACCTCTATTGCCCGATGTGCCCGCGGGAAACCCACCCGCAACCTAAAGCGGACATGACGGATGAGGTATTCCATACGCTGCTCGCCGAATCCGGAAGCACCGCCGAGCACATGATGCTGATCGGGCTGGGCGAACCGTTCATGGACCCGAAGATCTTCGAACGGATCGAATACTGCCACCGGCACAGCGTCTCGACCCTGCTCTCCACCAACGGAACGTTCCTGGACGAGCGCTGCGCCGCCAAGGTGCTGGATTCGCCGCTCGAACAGATCACGCTGAGCTTCGACGGCTTCAAGAAGGAGACCTTCGAGTTCTACCGCAAGGGGGCCAGGTTCGAGAAGGTGCGCGACAACTTCGTACGCTTCGCGCGCCTGAAGCACGAGCGCGGGTCCAATCTCCAGGTGGTAGTGCAGATGGTGCGCATGGAAGGCAACGCCGGCGAGGTGGACGACTTCCTGGGTTTCTGGAAGGGCATCCCGGGCGTGGACGAGTTGCGTATCAAGGAGGACGAGACCAACCTGATGCGCCCCAATGCGGGACACACTGCCGGCGATTGGAAATACCCCTGCCATTACCTGTGGCGCGGTGCGGTGTACGTCAAACAGAACGGCGACGTCTACCCCTGCTGCCAAAGCTACATGCTGGACGGCAAGCCGCTGGGAACGATCGGCCAGCAACCGCTCACGCAGATCTGGAATTCCGAGGCGATGCAGGACATGCGGCGCCTGCATGCGGCGGGTCGCGGCGGCGAGGTGGACATCTGCTCGCGCTGCTGCACCACCATCCCGCATCCCGTCCTGGTGACCGGCAGTTTGTTGCTGCACGGGAAGACCGTGCGGCGGATGCTGCCCCTGGTGGAGCGGTTGACCTATCTGGCGAAGCTGCCCACGCGCCTGCTGCGGCCGCCCAAGCGAACTCCATAAAGGAAGAGGGCATCCGAGCTTTGAGGAGAGCGTTTGGGCGAGGGAAGTAGTCCCTTCAACGCAGAGGCGCAGAGAGCGCAGAGATAAGCGCAGAGAAAGGCAAAAACGAGATCGAGGAAAGGACCAGGATTTCGACTCTTCCCGGAGCGTGCGCGGAGGGAGCGGAAATCGCGGAGGAAAAATCCTGCCAGTTCCGGCTCGCCTTGCTTTTCTCTGCGCTTCCTCTGCGATCTCTGCGTCTCTGCGTTGAGGCCGTCTTCCCGGCTTGAGAGTCAATGCATGCCGCGGACGGTGATGCCGACCAGCGCCAGGGTGAGGCCGATCATGATCACGACGGTAGCCCACGACACGAGGTTGAACGTGCGCGAATTGGTCCATTCGCCCATGAGGTCCACCTTGTTGATCAATAGCACCATGAAGATCAGGACGAAGGGCAGCAGAATGCCGTTGAGCACCTGTGAGAGCAGGATCATCTGCACCAGCGGGAACTTCGGGATCAGGATGACGCCGGCGCCCACCACGATCAGCAGGGTGTAGAGTCCGTAAAAGATCGGCGCATCCTTGAGCCGCTTGTTGACGCCGGCTTCGAAGCCGAGGCCTTCGCACACGGAGTAGGCGGTGGACAGCGGCAGAATGCAGGCCGCGAAGATGGAGGCGTTGAACAGCCCGGCGCTGAACAGCAGGAACGCATATTCGCCGAAAGGCTTGAGTCCGAGGGCGGCTTCGGAGGCATCCTGGATATCGCGCGGGCGCACGGAATAGATGGCGCCGGCGCAGGCCACGATGATGAAGAAGGCGATCACCGAAGTCATGAAACAGCCAACGATGACCTCGATGCGCGACTTCTTGTACTCCTTGGCGGTAACGCCCTTTTCCACCACGGCCGCCTGGAGGTAAAACTGCATCCAGGGCGCGATGGTAGTGCCCACCATGCCGATCAGCATATAGATATAGCCGGGTTCCAGCAGCAGAACGGGCTTCACGCTATACAGGGCCGCTTCCTTCCAGTCCGGCTTGACCAGGAATCCGGAGATGACGTAGGTGACGTAGAAGACGCAGGCAAAGAGGAAGATCTTCTCGACGCTCTGGTAACTGCCCTTGACCACCAGGAACCAGACCGCGAAGGCGGCCAGTGGGACGGAGACGTAACGGCTGATGTGGAATAACTCCAGCGAGCTCGCCACGCCGGCGAATTCGGCCATCACGTTGGTCATGTTGGCCAGCACCAGTACGGCCATGAGCAGGAACGTGATGCGCAGGCCGAACTCTTCGCGGATGAGGTCCGAGAGGCCCTTGCCGGTGACGGCGCCCATGCGGGAGCACATCTCCTGGGTGATGATGAGCACCACCGTGATGGGCAGCAAGGTCCACAGCGGGAGATAGCCGTAGCGTGCGCCGGCCGCGGAATAGGTGAAGATGCCGCCGGAATCGTTATCGACGACAGCGGTGATGAAACCGGGCCCGACGACGGCGAAGAAGACGGCCAGGTGATAGCGGAAGCGTCTGATGAGTTCCCGCATCCGTCACTTTTGCCTTAACACGGAGATGACGTCATCGGCGGTGATCACGCCGGCGAGTTTGCCGTCTTCGTCCACAACGGGTAAAGTCAGCAGGTTGTATTTGTCGAAGAGTTCGGTCACACGGTCCTGTTTCTCGTCAACCGTCACCTGGATCAGTGTTTCGGAGGCCAGTTCCTTGAGGCGCGCGTTGCCACTGGCGATGAAGAGGCGCGCCAGCGGAATGGCGGCGGAGAGACGTTCCTCGGCGTCGACCAGGAACAGGGTATTGAGGTTCTCCAGCAGGTCTTCGTTGCCCTTGAAGGCGCTCATCGCGTCGGTCACGGTGGCGCCATCGTGCAGCGAAACGTACTCCGTGTTCATCATGCCGCCGGCGGTGTCCTCGCGGAATTCGAGGAGTTCGCGGACCTCGGTCTTGGGAGCGGAATCCATTTCGTCGAGGATCTCTTCGCTGGTTTCCTCTTCGAGTTCGGAGAGGAGATCGGCGGCCTCATCGGGCGCCATTTCCTCGACGATATCGGCGGCCTTCTCGGGCTCGAGCGATTCCAGGATGTTGGCCTGCATTTTGGGATCTTCGACCTCGGAGAGGGCGTCGGCGGCAGATTCGCTGTCGATGGTTTCGAAGATGGCTTCGCGTTCGGCGGGGCCGAGTTCCTCGACGATGTCGGCGAGGTCGGCGGGGTGCATTTGTTCCAGCTTGGTGTAGGAAATGTTGAGGCGCAGGCGGCGCAGCGGGTCGGGTTCGACCACGTTGGCGAACTCCCAGGAGATGGAGTTGGGCGGAATGGCGCGCTGCAGGCGGCGGATCCAGGTGGGCGGCAGCACGCCCTGGAAGACGCGGCGCAGGATGCTGCGGACGCCGATATCGACTTCCAGAACGTTGAGCGTATCGCGCATGCCATCGTGCTGGATTGCCATGGTGATGTCGTTGACGCGGACCACTTTGCGGCCGGTGACATCGATGATCTGCTGGTCCAGAAGGTCGCGGGCGATGCGCAGAAGGTACTCATCGTCATGGTACGGGACAAGGACCTCGTCGCTGAGTTCAATGCCTTTGGCGAGGGAAATGGCGTGGACCTGATCGAAGCGGATGGCGAGCCAGGCGTCGGTGCCCCCGACCAGCAGGCGGTCGATACGTGAGGCGTGGATCAGGGGGAGCATGGCGGCGTCTTTGACCCGGCCGATCCGGCGGCCTTTGAGGTCCACCACCGGCATGGACAGCAGTTCCGTGAAATAGAGCAGAATGTCTGCCATCGAAAAACGCCCCAGCGCCAGACTGATGCGAGCGCCCCAATTGGGACGGATGTTCGATAGTGGTACGGCGCTCTCTACACGGCTTTTCTGACGCTAGATTTAATATGGCGCATCGGGTTGCGGGGCCGCAACAAAAAAGTGCGGAGAGTTGGAGACAGCGTTTCACCGGCCGGCGCGCTTCGATTGAATGGCCAGACTTGCAGTCCCCCACCCGGGCGGGGCGTCGAAGGGATACACGTCGGGCGTAACTACTACTTCCGTGGTGAATACCAGCGGCGTATCGGCTGGACCGGGGAACGTCAGTTCGACGAAGAACGCCGACCACCCCTGATCGGCCGTCACCGTCGCCGTGTAGATGCCGTTGGTCCCCGAAAGCGGGGTGCTGGTCCAGGCGGGACCGATGGACTCCAGGCGGAAATCCCGCGCTTTAGGGTTGGAAGCCTGCCACAGCATCACCTGCGACGGCGTGTCCACCACGCGGACGGTCAGCGTTCCGGCTTTACGGTCCGCCCGCCAGTAGAACCGCGGGCGCGGGTAATTCTGCGTGACCGCGCGGAACCACGAGACCAGGTTCCCTACCGCATCCAGCGACGCCAGCCCGTGATCCGTATTGGGGACGAAACGCAGGTACTTCTCGCCGGGCAGATCTGAAAAATAGTACCGCGGCGAGTCGGGCACGAAGAACTGGTCTCCGGTCGAGGCCATCTGATAAGAAGGCAGCGCCAGGCGATCGCGATACTGATACGGGTCTTCGATCTCCTGCAAGGACGCCATCTGCGGCGTGCCGAACCAGTTCATGATCCCCATGGCGACGTAGTCCTGCACCGCGAGAGACCAAAATCCGTACGCCCGGTAGTGATTCTCGAACGCCGAGGGCACATTCAAGGTGTCGATCACGATGGGCGCGATGGCGACCACCCGCGGGTCCACCTCCGCCACCGACCAGGTGGTCCAGCCGCGCTTGGAAGCGCCGGCCACCACGAAATTCTTCACCGTCATGCCGCCCTCGGGCAACTTCGCCAGGAAGGCGGTCACGGCATCCATGGCTCGCACGGCAGCCTTGGTCATGGGCAGGCGCGCCGGCCAGCGCTCGTCGCCGGTGCGCAGGTACTTGTCCCAGGTGTAGGCGATGATGGCGTCTTCGGTACGGCTGTGGCTTTCGCCGGCGAACGTGAGAGGCTCATTCGGCACCTGCCCCAGGTCCACCACCACGGCTCCCGCGCTGGCCGCCAGCAGCATCATCAACGGGTCCGGGAGCGGGGGCGAACTCGTATTGCTTCCGCCGTTGATGAACAACACCACCGTGAGGGTGGTCACCTGATCCGGCTTGTAGATGGTCACCCAGTGGCGCCATTCGGGCTTGTCCACTTCCGCCGGGGTGAGCCAGGTCTGGGACACCATATCGAGTTGATAGGCGGCCAGGCCCGGTGAATTCACGGTGCGCGCGAGAGTGTAGCGGAACGCCGGATCGGGCGCCGCCACATAACGGTCCAGCGCCGTGTAATCGCCTCCGTGGGCCAAGGGCGCCAGTGCGCAAATCAGGAAGGCTGCTTTCGCTCGGAACATAGACACCACCAGGCACCACGATAACAGGATCGGCTTATCCGAGTTATCGAGGCTGCCCCTTGACGGTAAATTTCTTTTCCAGCGCGCCGATGAATTCCTGAAGCGCTTTGCGGTCCGCGGTTTGCCACCGGATCAGGACGAGGAAGCGGTCGTGGTAGAAGAAGACCGTGTCGGGAGCCGGCCTCCAGCGCTGCACCACGTCCAAAGCCACGGCGGCCGAAGTCAACTGGTACACGCGGGCCTCGAGCTTGCCGGGACCTTCGTACGTGGCCGCGCGAATGCGTTCGATCGCGGCGGCCGGCACGGAATCGGGCGCCAGGGATGGCGGGAGTTCACTGAGGGAAGTGCGATGCCATGCGCCGGCCACCTCCGTGAAAAGATCGGGCATGGGAGTGGCGGCGGGCCGGCACGCGGCGAAAGCCAGCGCGCAGGCCAGGAGAAATCGGGGCCGCATCATCAGTCACGATGCTACCATCGGGGTTATGGGGAAGTTCAAGCCGGTGCGGGCGCATGCCAAAAAAGCCGCCCGCCCGCAAGGCGCGGCCGGCTGCGTGCTCCTGATCCTGGCGATCATGGCCGGCGTGATGGTATTTCTCTACCTGGTGATGAAAAGTAATGCGAACGGATAAACGAACGGCCGGCCAATTGCGCCCCGTACAAATCACGACCGGTTGTCTCATGACCGCGGAAGGTTCCGCGTTAATCAAGGTTGGGAACACGCACGTACTGTGCGCCGCCACGGTGGAAGACACGGTGCCGCCGTTCCTGCGCAACAGCGGGAAGGGCTGGGTGACGGCGGAGTATTCGATGCTGCCGCGGGCCACCGCCAAACGCACGCCGCGCGAAGTCACCAAGGGCCGCCCCTCGGGCCGCACCCACGAAATCCAACGCCTCATCGGGCGCTCCATGCGCGCGGCGGTGGATATGAACTCGCTGGGCGAACGCACCGTGATCATCGATTGCGACGTCATCCAGGCGGATGGCGGCACGCGCACGGCGTCCGTCACCGGAGCCTTCGTGGCCATGGCGATGGCCTTCCGGCAACTGCGCGAGTACGGCGTACTGAAGAACAACCCCTTGCGCGAATTCATCGCCGCCACCAGCGTGGGAGTGGTGGGCGGAGTGCCGATGCTCGACCTCTGCTACGAAGAGGATTCGCAGGCCGACGTGGATATGAACGTGGTGATGACCGGCACCGGGCAGTTCGTCGAAGTCCAGGCGACGGCCGAGCACACGCCGTTCAACGACGCGCAGATGTCTCAAATGATGGATCTGGCGCGCGCCGGCATCACCGAACTGGTGATCATGCAGAGGGAGATCATCGGCGCTTGACCAGGCTTTACTGCGCCACGGGGAATGCCGGCAAGCTGCGCGAATTCCGCATGGCGGCGGATAGCACGCGAATCGAAATCGAGCTGCTGCCGGGCTACAGGCAACTGCCCGCGGCGGTGGAAGACGGCGCCACGTTTGAAGAGAACGCCATCAGGAAGGCGATGCACTATGGCCCGCATGCCGCTGGCAGACTGTTCGCCGACGATTCCGGCCTGGAGGTGGAAGCGCTCGGCGGCGCGCCCGGCGTGTACTCGGCGCGCTTTTCCGGCCCGCTTGCCACGGACGAGTCCAACAATCGCCTGCTGCTCGAAAAACTGCGCGGCGCCGCCAACCGGCAGGCGCGATTCGTCTGCAAAATTGCGCTCGTAGAGGGCCAACGCGTGGTGGGCGTTTACCACGGCGCGGTGGAAGGCACGATTCTCGACGAGCCTCGCGGCTCCGGCGGCTTCGGCTACGACCCGCTGTTCTACTGCCCGGCCTTTGGCTGCACCTTCGGCGAGGCCACCGGCGAGCAGAAATTCTCGCTGAGTCACCGCGGGCAGGCCGTGCGCGCCATGCTGGCGAGCCTGTAAGGCGACTATTTTGGCGCGGCCTCCGGGCTCTTGGGCGGTTCCTCGTCCAGCCTGTTCTTAACCTGCAGCAGGACGCGCAGCGCGAACAGATTCAGTGCGGCCAGCATGGCGGCCATCAGGTAGCGATTCTGCGCCACCGACGCGCCGACGACGCCGGTATTCCAGATGCTGGCAGCCGTGGCGACGCCATGGACGCGGCTGTCCGACTTCAATATGGCGCCGCCGCCGATGAACCCGATTCCCGCCACCACGCCCTGGATGATGCGGGATTGGGCCTCCATACTCATGTGCGCCGACTGCGCACCCAGCAGCACATAGCCGCAACTGGCCATGGCCACCACGGGAAACGTGCGCACCCCCACGCTGTGCGCCTCGCGTTCCCGGTACCAGCCCACCGGTAGCGCCAGAAAGTAGGCGATGAACAGCTTGACGACGTCCTCCATGCCCTGCGGCCAATCGATTGCGAAGTGCATATGTGGGTTATACCACCGCCAGGGGGTCGCCGGAACCCCCGCCGATTTCCCTTTCCACGCCAAAACATTTCCGGTACATTATGTTATATGCAGAGTAGCCGCGATTCGTCCGTCTGGCGAACCCTGGCCGTCGCCTTCGGGGACGGACTGGCGTTCGGCGCAGGCGTCACCCTCACGCGCAGCGCGGCGCGCCTTGCCGCCCCAAGATCCACCACTCCCGACCTCCGCCCGCTCAACGACCGGCTCAGCGAGATCGAGCAGCGCATCGAACACGCGCGCACCACGGGCACGCTGCCGGTGGCGGGCGGGCCGCTCAACCACAAAGCCGCCGACGCCGTGCTCCGGGTGATCGACGGACGGTTCACCGAAATCGGCGGCCAGATCGACCGGCGGCTGGCCGAGCTCGAAGTCAAGATCAAGATCGAACTCGGCTCCCTGGACGCGCAGGACCACTCCCTGGCCGCGGGCGTCGAAACGCGGCTAGACGGACTGCGCGGCGAAATCGGCGAGGCCATCGCCGCGGAACGCCAGAGTATCGACGCCGACATGCGGGCGCTGCGCGCCCAGATGGCGGCGATCCACAAGGAATTCGCCGAGACCCTGGCGCGCCTGGTGGACGAACAGATCACCAAGACCGTGGCCGCGCGCCTGCAGCTAGTGGAAGAGCAATTGCGCGAGACCATCCGCGAGGAGATCCGGCTGAACAGCCCGGCCGAACAGATCGCCGAACTCCGCGAGCGGGTAGACCACCAGGAACGCAACGCATTGAGCCTGGTGATGGCGTTGGGACGGAGTTGCCTGGAGGCCGCCGAGCGCATCGCGCCCGCCGAACCGGAGGGCGCGCCCCCGCCACTGTCTCCGCCCGAGCCTCCGCCCCCGTCGGCGTCGGGTGGCGCTGGAGCAGCGGCATCGCCGCCCGAAATCCGCGCCGAACCGGTGGCGGATCCCGATCTGCCCGGCTTCGCCCGAGCCCGTTCGCAGGAGCCGCTGTGGCGCATCCCGATCGTGTCCTGCTTCCTCTTCGCCACGGGGAGCCTGCTGCTGCTGCACTACCTGTAGGCGCGCGTGATATCCTGATTCCGCGCCCATGAAGATCACCAGCGTCCGATCTTTCCTGCTGTCCTATCCCTTCCCGGAGCCGGTGCGGCTCCCCTTTTACGGGGGTGAGCGCACGCTCCTGAAACGCGACGCCATGTTCATCCGCGTGCAGGCGGATAACGGCCTGGTGGGCTACGCGCCCGCTCCCGGCAGCGAAAGTGTCCACCGGGCCATCGAGGAGACCATCGCGCCATTCCTCGAGGGGCGCATCCTGGCTGACACCGACGCGCTGCGCGTGCTTTTCCTGCGAGGACCTGGCGCCGACGCCGCGCTCGCCAAAATCTATGGCGCGGTGGAGATCGCGCTTTACGACCTTGCCGGCAAGGCGCTCGGGATTCCGGTTTCGGAACTGCTCGGCGGCCGGGTGCGCGACCGCATCCGTCTGTACGGCAGCGCCGGCATGTACATGTCCGGCGAGGCGTACGCCGCCGAAGCGTCGGCCATCGCCGGGCTGGGATTCCGCGCTTACAAGATGCGGCCCGCGGCGGGCCCGGAACAGGATCTGGAAACCGTGCGCCTGATGCGCCGGGCGGTGGGCCCCGATTTCGACCTGATGGTGGACGCGCATACCTGGTGGCGCATGGGAGACCGCGGCTATTCGCCGTCCACCGTGGAACAACTGGCGCGGGACATGGCCGCGCACAACATCGCATGGCTCGAAGAGCCCCTGCCGCCCGACGACCACGCGGCCTATCTGGCGCTCAAGGAGAAGGACCTGGCGCCGCTGGCCAGTGGCGAGCACGAGCCCAACGAAGAACGCTTTCTCGACCTGATCCTTACCCAGGCGGTGGACTACGTGCAGATGGACGTCTGCTGCCAGGGAGGCTACTCGCTGGGGCGGCGCCTGTTCGCGGAGATCGCGCGCCAGGGTCTGCGCTTCGC
>JADGNS010000993.1 GCA_017883355.1 Candidatus Solibacter sp. | reverse complement strand
CGCGATGTCGTCCATCGTGCATCCGGTGTGGTGACGCGCGCGCTGTCTGCCCCTGGCCACTCTTATGCCATCTACCTGCAGGGCCGTGGCCCGACCACGCTTGAGTTGAGCCTGGCCGAAGGCCGCTGGACGGCGGAGTGGGTGAGTGTCGAAACCGGCGAAGTGCTGAAGAGCGAAACGGTATCCTCCACCGCCAACACTACCCTGCTGGCCAGTCCGCCCTTCAGCGATGAGATCGCGCTCCGCCTGGTCCGTGGACGAGGAGGCAAGCCATGAACCGCACTCGCCGCTTGATCGAGCTGGCCGCTTTCGTTCTAGTCGTGACCGCCGCCGCGCCAGCCGCACCGCTGCCCGCGCTCCGCGTCAGCGACAATCACCGCTTCCTCGTCACCGACGACGGCAAACCGTTCTTCTGGCTGGGCGACACCGCTTGGGAATTGTTCCATCGACTCAATCGGGAGGAGACCGAACGTTACCTCGCGGATCGAGCCGCCAAAGGCTTCAACGTCATCCAGGCCGTCGCGCTGGCCGAACTCGATGGCCTGACCGTCCCCAATCCCCAAGGCCACCTCCCATTCCTCGATAAGGACCTGAGTCGACCCGACGTGAAGGAGGGGCCTGATAATGATTACTGGGACGACATCGAGTGGACGTTGCACGCGGCAGAACGAAAGGGCCTCTATGTTGGGCTGCTGCCCATGTGGGGCAAGTACCGCCCGGCGGATACGGGCAACTGCGAGGGCTATGGACGGTTCATCGGTGAGAGATTCAAGGATCACTCGAACATCATCTGGATTCTTGGCGGCGATCGGCCCGCACCCACCAAGCAGGATCAAGATGCCTGGCGGGCGATGGCCAGGGGGATTGCCATTGGCGTCTCGGGGCGGGAGGACTACGACCGCGTGCTGATGACGTACCACACCTTTGGGCCGGATAACGCCTCGAAGTATTTCCCCGAGGACATCTGGTTCGACCTCTATGGCATCCAGTCCAGCCACGGCGACCGCGTCTTGAATTGGAAGATGATCGAGCAGGAGTACCAGCGCCGTCCGATCAAGCCGGTGATTGATCTGGAAACCACGTATCCGGATGTGGTCATCCTCAAAGGGATGAAACCGGGCAACGATGATAATGCCCGCCGCTCGGCCTATTGGGCAGTGTTCAGCGGCGCCTGCGGCCACACCTACGGACACAACTCGATTTGGCAGATGTATGCTCTGGGCCGCAAACCCATCCTCAATCCTAGGAGCTACTGGTTTCAGGCGCTCAACGCCCCCAGCGCCGCGCAAATGGGTTACCTCCGGGGGCTGATCGAGTCGCGCCCGTTCCTGACGCAGTCGCCCGATCAATCGCTGATGGCCAACGGTGAGGGAGACGACCTCGAACACGTGGCTGCCTTGCGTGGGGAGGGCTATGCACTAATTTACACGCCGACAGGCAAGCCGTTCCGCGTGCGGCTTGACAAGCTCACGGGCAAACAGATGAAGGCCTGGTGGTTCGATCCGCGCACGGGCAAGGCCACCGCAGCCGGCCAGTTTGCGAAGGAAGGCGAGCGCGAGTTCACGCCGCCCGGCTCACCCGGCGTGGGCCACGACTGGGTGCTGGCACTGGATGATGCCACAAAAGACCTGGCGGCCCCGGGCACGAAGGCCTATGACGGAGCAGCTACCCAAACGGGTTCCCCGGACGGCACCAGCCTTGCTGCGGATATGCGCGCCGCGTCCGATCGAATCGTTTTCCCTGAGGACCCTTCAGTGCTGAACATCAAACGCGACTTCGGCGCGGTTGGCGACGGGGTGGCGAACGACACCGCCGCGCTCCAGGCCGGCATTGAAGCCAGTTGTGGCAGGGGCAGTTCCACGAAGATCCTGTTCGTTCCCAACGGCACCTATCGCGTGACCAACACGCTCGTCGTCCGGTCGGGTGTGGGCCCCTGGGTCTATGGCGAGTCGCGCGACGGAGTGGTCATCCGCCTGACGGATGACGTCCCCACCAACATCACCTCCGTCCTCCGCACGCACCCCAGCGACACGCAAGCCAGCTCGGCCGACTTCTTCATGCGCAACTTCCGCAATTTCACCATAGATGTCGGCGACAATCCCACCGTGGACGGCATTCGCTGGTATGGGAACAATAGCAGCGCCTTGCAGAACGTCCGCGTCGCCGGCACCGGCCACATCGGCGTCAACTCCGGTTTCCTGGGCCAAAACGGGCCCAACCTCATTCAAGACGTGACGGTGGAAGGTTCGTTCGAGACCGGCATTCGCTGTGCCTGGAGCTGGGGCCAGACACTCTCCCGCGTCACGGTTCGCCACGCGCGCCACGAGGGTGTATATGTCAACGCCACCGCGGTTGGGATCGAGGATCTGGTCGTCGAGGACACTCCGGTCGCGCTGCGCAACGAATACCCCAACACTTGGACCTGGTGGGGCGGGGTGGTGGCACTGGTCGGCGGCCGGTTCACCGGCAGCGATCCCAGCCAGCCCGCCATCACGAACACCAGCGTCCTCTATGCGCGGAACGTCACCGCTTCAGGTTTTAAACAGGTGCTCCAAAGCACCACCAGCGGCGGCAGCGTGACGGGTTCAAGACTGGAAGAGTATTGTTCGCACCCCGTGCAGAAGCTCTTCCCGGATTCTCCCGACGCCTCTTTCAAACTGCCCATCCTGCCCGAACCAGGCGTGCCGTGGGAAACCAACCTGGCGAACTGGGTTTGCGCGAATACCTATGGCGCGGCCTACGGCGACGGGAAGGACGACACCGCCGCGATTCAGGCGGCGATTTATGCCGCGGCGGCGGCGGGCAAGACGGTCGTTTACCTGCGCGGCATCGGCGGCAGCGATCCGAACTGTTACAACGTTGACGGCGAGATCCGCGTCCACGGCAGCGTGCGGCAGATCATTGCGCTGGGCTTCGGGCGGATCATCGGCGGGCCGGAGGGAAGGTTTGTCGTGGACGATGCC
>JADGNS010000992.1 GCA_017883355.1 Candidatus Solibacter sp. | reverse complement strand
TCCCCAATGCAATCGGCGGAACAGCTTCAAGACCAGCCGCTCGCCGTACCGAACCGAAGTATGCCGCTGTTTGGCCTTCAACGGCGCGCTCTCCAGTGCCACCGTCGGCCTCCGCGACAGGGCGCGCAACAGCGGCCCACGCCAAGCGACGACGTTGCCGCCCCGGCCCTTGAGACGGCGCCGCCGCGTGATGATGTGCAGCAAAGCCAGATCGAACTCCTGCATCCCCAGCGCATCGTAAAGCACCCCTCGCTGCTCGAGCCGCGCAATCGTCACTTCCGCCACCACCCGCTGGGGCTCGTCGCGGCGCAAGCGCTTGGCTTCGTCGCCCGCGGCGAAGGCGAGCGGCACCGCATACCACTCCACCTCGGCGCCGGGATACTCCGCCTGCCAGATGGTCAGAAACGCATTCGCCGTCCCCAGCGGCAGCGCCACCGCTTCTTGCAGCGTCGCTGTCTTTATGGGCTTTCTGCCAGGGCCAAGCCAGCTCGCGGCGTGCAGGTAGGCCCGGAACGCCCTTTCCAGCGCCGGCCTCGACCGTTCCGAGAGAACCTCTTCCCAATCGCGCTCGACGCTCATTTGGCTGAGCGCCTCGGGCGCCCGAGGCCCGCTTGAGGCGGCGGCCGGGCGGGGTTCGAGCGAGAACCAATAGAAACCATGCGGCCCCAGCGTGAGCAGGAACGGCAGCTCGCCAATGGCCGGAAACGGCGTGCGGCCAAACAACTCGACGGGCACGCGATCCTTGAAGGCCGACAGGTTAAGCTCGACTGGCTGCGGGAACCGCGAAAGGTTGGCCACCACCAGCAGCGTCTCGCGCTCGTGCCGCAGCACGTAAGCGAGAATCTTGCGGTTCTGCGGCGCAAGCAATTCAAGGCGCCCTTCGCCCAGCGCGCGCCAGCTTTTGCGCAGGACCAGCACCCGCCGCATCCACCAAAGCAGCGAGTGCGGGTTGCGGAGCTGCGCCTCCACGTTCACCGCTTCGTAGTGGTATTCGGGATCCAGGGTGATCGGCAGATAAAGCCGCTGCGGGTTGGCCCGCGAAAACCCTGCGTTGCGGTCCGCGCTCCACTGCATCGGCGTCCGCACACCGTTGCGGTCGCCCAGGTAAATGTTGTCCCCCATCCCGATCTCGTCGCCGTAATAAAGCACCGGCGTCCCCGGCAAGGAGAGCAGCAACCCGTTCAGCAGTTCGATCCGCTTGCGGTCGTTGCCCAGGAGCGGCGCCAGCCGCCGCCGAATCCCCAGGTTTAGCCGCGCCTGGTTTACGTGCGCGTACATCCGGTACATGTAATCCCGCTCCTCATCGGTCACCATCTCCAGCGTCAGCTCGTCGTGGTTCCTCAGGAACAGAGCCCATTGGCTGGCTGGGGGTATCGCCGGAGTCTGCTCAAGAATGTCCACGATCGGTGTGCGGTCCTCCATCCGCACCGCCATAAACAGGCGCGGCATGAGCGGGAAATGGAACGCCATGTGGCACTCGTCGCCCCGGCCCTGGCCGAAATACGCCACCGCGTCCTCCGGCCACTGATTCGCTTCCCCAAGCAGCATCCGGCCCCCGTATTTCTCGTCCACATGCGCGCGGAGCCGCTTCAGGAAGGCGTGCGTTTTAGGCAGATTCTCGCAATTGGTGCCCTCCTCCTCGTAGAGATAGGGCACCGCGTCCAACCGCAGCCCGTCCACGCCCAGGTCGAGCCAGAAGTCCACCGCCCGGATCATCTCCTGATGCACTTCAGGATTGTCGTAATTCAGGTCCGGCTGATGCGAAAAGAACCGGTGCCAGTAATAGGCCCCCGTCACGGGGTCCCACGTCCAGTTGGAAGTCTCCACGTCCTTGAAGATAATCCGCGCCTCCCGATAACGGTCGGTCGTGCCGCTCCAAACGTAGTACCTGCGCCACCGGCTGTCAGGGGGGCTGCGTCGGGCTCGCTGAAACCACTCGTGCTGGTCCGAAGTATGGTTTAAGACCAATTCAGTGATGACTCGCAGTCCGTGTCGATGTGCCGCGCGCAGGAAAACTTTGAAGTCCCGCAGCGTGCCGTAAAGGGGGTGTACATCGCAATAATCCGCGATATCATACCCGTCATCCTTGAGCGGCGACGGGTAGAACGGCAGCAGCCAAAGCGCCGTTACGCCCAGGTTCTTCAGGTAGTCCAGCTTCTCCGTCAGGCCCGGAAAATCCCCGCAACCGTCCGCGTTGGCATCGTGGAAGGAGCGGACGTGCATTTCATAGATGACCCCCCCTTTGTACCAGAGGGGGTCGTACTCCGGCCCTTCACGATCGTGGGAGGGGGCGGCCATGGCGTTACGATCCTTGCGCCTTGAGCGGCTGCCGCCCGTCCCGCGAGAGCGCGTCCGAGGCCGCCAAGTCGGCTCCCCTCTCAGACTGGACTTGGCTCAATTCACGGAGCACCCGCCGCACCGCTGTGTGGTTGCTCAAATAGTATCGCGCGGCCGTATTCGCCAGACCCACCCGCACCGAATACGCGGGCGGCGGCAGCACCCGAAACAGGTCTTCGTCCGTCCAGTCGTCGCCAATCGCCAGGATAAAGTCGGCTCCCAATCCGCCCAGCCACTCCGTCGCCGCGCTCCCCTTGCTCACACCGGTGTTGCGGACCTCCAGCACCTTATTCCCTTCCAGCACCTGCACATCGATGTTGCGCGTGAATCCGGCCAGGGCGTCCAGCAGCTCCCGGGCCCGCCGCGACGCCTGTTCCGGGTCCGCCCGGCGGTAATGCCACGCCAGCGAGAACTCCTTCTCCTCCAGCAACGCGCCCGGCAGACGATCCACATACAGTTGCAGAATCGGGCGCACCCGCTCCTTCCAATCCGTGGTGATCGCCTTAAGCATCCGCCAGTCGCCTCCCTTGGGCCGCAGCCAGACGCCATGCTCCGCCACCAAAGCCACCGGCAATGCCCCAAACCACTCTTCCAGGTCCCGCCGCGGCCGGCCGCTCACGATGATC
>JADGNS010000094.1 GCA_017883355.1 Candidatus Solibacter sp. | reverse complement strand
GTGCTGCTCTCGCACGCCGCGCGCAAGGGCACGTGCGTGGTCACGTGGATGGTGGACAGGCGTTCACTACACAGCAGCATGCGGGATTCGGTGGCCCCGCACAATTGCGCAATATACTCGGTATGTCCGGTGAACGGCCGTCCGGAAAGAGAGACCGCTTCCTTATTCAGCGGTGCCGTCACCATGGCCGCAGCCTCGCCAGAGAGACACATCTCCGTGGCGATGCGCACGTACTCCACGGCGGCCACGCCACAGCGCGCATCCAGCCGGCCGAACGAGAACTCCGCAATCCCAGCCAGCGCGCGCGGGTCGCGAACCTCGGCCTGGAGCGTGATCCCCGTAATCCGCTGGGCCATCTCCAGCACGGCGGCATCGCCTACTACGATCCAGCGCGCCAGCGGCGCCAGCTCGGGATCGGCAACCGCTTGTACCACGACTTCCGGTCCGACGCCGGCCGGGTCGCCCATCGTTAACGCAATGGTGGGCCGTTTCTCTATGTTCGGTTCGGGCATGAAAAATAGTCCGCTACTCTTATCAGGGTATCGCGCGCGCCGAAACCGCCGGACTTCGTCGCGACGGAAACCCCATCGAACGCTCCGCCATGGAGAATCCCGCGTGGCACCCCAGGAACGATTTCATCACACAGCTCGATGCGCTGCACGCCGATGGCCCGGCACACCATCGATGCCGTATCTCCGCCGGAGAGCACCAGGGCCGCGGCAGGCACGCCGGCGACGCGCTCCCGCACCTCTTCCACCGACACCACGCCGCGCGGAATCCGCAGGATCACGTGCTTCCCGCGACCGAGCGCGTCGCAAACGTCGTCCCGCGTGGCAACGTCGGGATGGAGCAGCACGGCGGACCTTTCCGCCAGCAGCGCGCTCTGCTGGGCAACCGTAACGGCGTGATCGCTTCCAATGCAGAACAACACGGCGCCGGTTCGCGAGGGCGATTGCGGTGAGGCGCACGCTTCTCCAAGCAGGCGCGCCAGCGCCGACGCCAGGCCCGCCGACCCCGCCCACAAAATGCGCCGGCCCATGGGTAAGATGCTTGCCGCAATCTGGTCCAGGTCGAGATCGCAGTTGGCGTCCACCGACACGAAGCGGGCCCCTGCCGAAAGGACGGCCGCGATGCCGTCCGGCCGGGTATGCACGTATGCCTGCCCGCCCTGCGACTGCAGGCGGCCGGCCACATCGATGGGAGCGAACTCCGGCGCACTCGTCACCCACAGAAATCCGCCCTTCACCACCCGGTGCATTCCGGGAAACGCCGGGCACACTACGGCCGCATCGCAGTGGAACTGTTCCACGGCGGCGGCGATTTCAAAACCCGCATTCCCCCGCAAAGTAGAATCGATCTTCTTGAAGACGCGCTCCACGGAATCGATTGGAAACTCCGTCGCCAGAGTCCCCAGCGCGCGGCGAATCTCCGCCGGCCCGAGATCGCGGCTCTCCGTGCTCACCGCAAGCACGCGCGCGCCCGCGCCTTTGGTCCCGCGTGCCACTAGAACCGTGGCCGGGCGCAGACCGCGGATCGCAAAGTGCACCGCGGCATCGCAGGCGCCGGTGAGGTCATCGGCGACGAGCAGGCAATCAATGGAGACGCCGGTCATGGAAGTAGCACAGTATCAAATCTCAAGGTCGAGTTCCCGCGTCACTTCGCGGTTCGGAAATCGCCGGCCACGAGGTCGGAATCTCCGCGGCCGACGCGCCGTGGCTCCGCGGCGTAGGGGAGGAAGACGTCGGCGGTCATACCGGGGGGCAAATGGACGTGCAACCGGAGAGTGCTCCCAGTGACTTCCCAGTTGACCGCCACCGGCCCGCGGAAGGTCTCCCACTTCGCTTTCATCCAGCTCAGGTCGCCCACGGGCTGCGGGCGGATTTCGATGTGGCGCAGTCCGGGATCCTGCGGGCGTATCCCGGCCAGGCCGGCGTAGAACCACTCCTCGATATGTCCCAGCATGAGGTGATTCTGCGAGCTGTTGGGATTGGCGTCCCACGCCTCCGTGAGCGAGGTGGCGCCGCGCGCGATCTGCCCCGCATAGCTGGGGGCGGTCTCTTCGACGGCCATGTCGTAGACCACGTCGCTGCGGCCGGCCTCCATCAGCGCGCGCAGGACGTAGCGGTAGCCGATGTCGCCAGCGGTAGTATGATTGCCATGCGCGCGAATATCGGCGACCAGCTTTTCGACGAGGCCCCGCCGGGCAGCGGCCGGTGCGAGCCCTAGCGCCAGCGGCATGGCGAGCGAGGTCTGGCTGCCCGTGGCGTAGCTGCCGCCTTTCCAGTACGCCTTCTCGAACGCAGCGGCCAGTCGATCGGCGTCCGCATTGCCCGCGGGATGCCCCAGCACGCGCGCGGCGTTCTCCATCACCTTGAGATCGCTCCAGTAGAGTGCGCTCGCCGTGACACCCTGCGGAGTAAGTTGCGAGTATCCAGGGCCGCGCGGCCCGATGTCGTACCAATCGCCCAGACCGTAAGTCAGCAGCCCGTCCTGGAGCTTGCCGTTAAGGTAATCGCGATAGGCCTGCATGGTGCGGTACCCGTCGGCGAGCGTGGTACGGTCACCGTAGATCTGCCAAGCCAGCCAGGGCAACTGGAACGCCGTGCTGCCCCACTCCGGCGAATCGCGGAAGCCGCCGCCGAAGACGACGTACTCGGGCGCTATATCCGGCACCAGTCCATCGATGGTTTGCGCCTCGCGCATGTCGCGCACGATCTTAGGGAGGAAACTGCGCAGGTCCCAGTCGTAGAGCAGGGCGGGGCCCATGAGGTGGAACTGTTCGAGCCACCCGAGTTTTTCGCGATGCGGGCAATCGGTCAGCGAGTGTTGCAGGTTGCTGCGCACAGCGGCGTCGATCAGCGCGTGGATCTTATTGAGGCGGTCGTTGGAGCAGGAGAACTCGCCGGTGCGCCCGGCGTCGAGATGGACGAACTCGCCCACGAGCGAGCGCAACGCGGCGGCGCCTTCCACCTGCACGTACCGAAAACCGTAGTAGGAAAAACGCGGCGACCAGGTCTCCTCGCCGCCGCCTCTCAGGGTGTAGTTGAAGGAGACCGGACCGCCGGAGGACCGCTGCGAGACGAGGCCCGAAGCGTCCAGCAGTTCGCCCGGCGTCATCTTGATCTCCGTGCCCGCGGCGCCGGATGCCGTGATGCGCGGCCAGCCGGCGAAGTTCTGTCCAAGGTCGTAGACCACCACGCCGGGCTTGGGCTGGCTCTCCTTCACCGGGCGAAACGTCTGCTGCACCCGGATGGGCGGGCTCGACTGCGCGCGCAGTTCGCCCCCCGGCGCTTCCATGCCCGAGGCGCGGCGCCAGGCGGAATCGTCGAAGCCCGGGCGGTCCCATCCGGCGGGCTCGCGCCGCGCGTCGTAATCCTCGCCACCGTAAATGCAGGAGAAAGTGATGGGGCCGTCAGTGACGCGCCACGTGCCGTCGGTGGCCGTATCGGCGACCGTGCCGTCGGCATATTCCAGGTGCAGGTGAACGCGCACGCGGGGCTGTCCGAAGCTGCCCGTGAACTTCGTGTAGCGGCCGCCGGCGACATTATAGAAACCGTTGCCCAGCATCACGCCGATGGCGTTGGCGCCATTGCGTAGCAACGCGGTGACATCGAAGCTCTCGTAATACACAGTGGAGCGGAAGTTGCTCCACGCGGGAGCGAGCACGTGGTCGCCCACCTTCTGTCCGTTGATCCGTAGCTCGTGGAAACCAACTCCCGCAACCAGCGCGATGGCGCGGCGCACCGGCTTGTCCACCACGACTTCCTTGCGGAAGATGGGCGGAGGTCCGGAACCTAGCGAGTGATCGGGATGGGCGATCCAGCCGCCCTTCCAGCCGCTTGCGCCCCCGGGGACTTGGGTCCATTCGGCAGCGTCGCTCCACGGCGAGGCCTCGCCCGCGGCGTTCCACACGCGGACGCGCCACCAGTAGCGTCGAAAGCTCTCCAGCTTGGGACCGTTGTAGGCCATCCAGGCCGTGTCGGCGGAGGTGCTGCGGCCTGAGTCCCAGAGGCCGGTCTCTCCTGGCGAAGTGCCAACTTGGATCTGGTAGGCAGACTGTTCTTCGGCGCGAAGCTTCCAGGAGAGGCGCGGCTGAGAGGCGTCGATGCCCACCGGGTTACGGCGGGCTTCGCACTCCAGCTCGTAAGGCGGAAGCACCGCTGCGCACGCCGCGGCGCAGGCGAGAGTGGCAAGCGCGATCGAGTATTTCACAATCGCCAGCTTAGTACACTGCGCGCTGTGGCATAAGGCTCCGCCTTGTGCATTGTGGGGCACTCGCTTTCGCCAACTGTAGCCTGCATCGCACACTATGCTGCGGGAACCACGCTCGCACATCGCCGCCGCACATGGATCTTCAACTCGTTAGCAATTGGCTGTCGATCTGCATCCTATGTCGCCATGTACGCATCGCCCGCCCGATCCACCCTGTTATCCGGCGCGCTGCACGCCGCCGCGATCGTCCTGATTCTCCTCACCACCGGCGTCAAGACTTCGTTGGTGAACAATACCGGCCACACCACCTTCATCACGCCGCTCGACATTCTCAAATACGACATCACCATCCCCCAACGGGCCGACGCCGGCGGCGGAGGCGGCATGCGCGCCAAGACCGCGGCCAGCATCGGCAAGCTTCCCACGCGGGCGCTCAAACAGTTCCTCGCCCCCATGGTGAAGTCCGAGAACCCCAACCCGATTCTGACCATCGAACCAACCATCATCGCCAACCCCGGGATCGCCGTCCCGCAATTGAACCTCGCGCAGTTCGGCGATCCGCACGGCGTCATCGGACCACCCTCTCCGGGACGCGGTAAAGGCGGCGGCATCGGCGATGGCGATGGCACTGGAGTCGGCACTGGCGAGGGTCCCGGCGCCGGACCGGGACGCGATGGCGGCATCGCCTCCGCGCAAACCGGCTTTCAGGGATCGCTGACCGAACCCGTGCTCCTCTTTAAGGTCGATCCGGAGTACAGCGAGGATGCGCGCAAAGCCAAGCTTCAGGGCGTGGTCATGGTGCACGCCGTAATCGACGCGCGCGGCCAGGTGCAGAACATCACCGTGGCGCAAGGCCTCGGGCTGGGACTCGACGAGCGAGCCATCGCCGCCGTACAGAAATGGAAGTTCCGCGCGGGCACCCGCAACGGCAAGCCCGTCTCCACCAGCGCCCTGATTCAACTGACGTTCCGCTTGCTCTGACCGCGCACCGCCACCAGCGACTTGGTCCACCCACACACGCGCTCGCGAATCATCCGGGCGCCGGGGAATAGCGCCGCGAACTCGGAGGCGCTCAACAGCCGCACGTCATCCAGATAGTGCGCCAAATAAAACTCGCGCCGGTCTGCCGACGGGCGCACCAGCGCGCTCCACACGGTGCAGCGCGGCACGATCCAGCGCTGCCACGGCTTGGGCAGCCAGTGCACCAACGGGGTCAGCAGATGCTGCTCCACCGGAAACCAGCGGTTCGGCGTCTGCACCCAATAAGCGCGGCCCACACGCGCCACTTCGCACGCGAACTGCCGCTGGCTCTCGCCATCGCCCACGTGCTCGATCACCGAGTTGCTGAACACCACGTCGAACGCGCCATCGCGGAAGGGCAGCGCGCGGCCGTCGCCGGCTACCCACCACGACGCTCCCGCCAACTCCCCTTTGGTCCGCGGCGTATTAAGCAGCGTGACGCGCGGGCGCTGTGGCAGCATGTCCCACGTTTCGGGCGTGCCGCCCACGTCGAGCACGCGCGTCTCCGCTGTGATGTACAGCTCGCGCACGAAGCGCCGCATGCGTCGTCTTCGGAACCACGTGTTCCAACCCACGGAAGCATGGTAGCGTAATGCCCCCGCTCGCCGGCGTGGGAGAATATTGGGAATGTCCAAATTGCCGATGCTGTTTTCGCTCGCCTTCGCCTGCCTGGCAGCCGACGTCATGCCTCCCGATGCCGACCAGCGCCTGGCGCGGGAGATCTACCAGGAAATGATTCAGAGTAAGTCCGGCTTTACCACCGGCTCCACCACACCCATCGCCGAGGCGGTGGCGGCGCGGTTGAAGGCTGCCGGCTTCCCTGCATCGGATATCTTCGTCGGCGGCGCCATTCCGCGCAAGGCCAACGTGGTGGTGCGCTACCACGGTACCGGCGCGCGCAAGCCGCTTCTCCTGCTGGCCCACATCGACGTAGTGGAAGCGCTGCGCGAAGACTGGACCGTGGATCCGTTTACGCTGCTCGAAAAGGATGGCTACTTCTACGGGCGCGGCACCATGGACGACAAGGCGCAGGCCGCCGTCTGGATCGCCAACCTGATTCGCTACCGCCGCGAAAGCTTCCAGCCCGATCGCGACCTGATCGTGGCGCTGACTGCCGACGAAGAAGGCGGCGGCCCGTACAACGGCGTCGATTGGCTGCTCAAAAATAAACGCGCGCTGATCGCTTCCGAATACGCGCTGAACGAGGGCGGCCGCGGGGAAATGGTGGATGGCAAGCGTGTATCCAACGACGTGTCGTTGAGCGAAAAAACCTATGCGGATTTCCGTTTGGAGGTGCGCAACAAAGGCGGGCACAGTGCCCGGCCCGTACCCGACAACGCGATCTATCACCTGGCCGGTGCGCTCTACCGGCTCTCCTCGTTTGCGTTCCCGTTCCGAATCAACGAAGTCACGCGGGCTTACTTTCAGGCGATGGCGAAGATCGAGAAGGGCCCGCTGGCAGCGGACCTGGCGAAAGTCGCCGAGGGATCCCAGGAGGCGATGCGCAAAGTTGCGGCGGCATCGCCACCGATGAACGCGGCGATGCGGACCACCTGCGTGGCGACGCAGCTCGAAGGGGGCCACGCCACCAATGCCCTGCCCCAACTGGCGGCGGCGAATGTGAACTGCCGCGTGCTGCCGGAGGACTCGGTAGACGATGTCCTGGCCGCCCTCAAGAAGGTGGTGGCCGACGATCAGGTAGCGGTCACCATCAAGACCAACGAGGGCCGCAGTCCGGCATCGCCCCTGCGTCCCGACATTCTCAAGGCAATCGCGCGCATCGGCGACACCATGTGGCCGGGCGTGGTGACCTTGCCGACGATGGCAGTGGGCGGCTCCGACGGGCGCTACCTGCGCGTGGCCGGAATCCCCACCTATGGCGTTCAGGGTTTCTTCGTGGACCGCGACGACGTCCGCGCCCACGGCCGCGACGAGCGCATGCCGGTGCGCTCTTTCTACGAAGGGCAGACCTTCCTCTACGAACTCGTCAAGGCCCTATCGAAATAGTGGCATAAGGCTCCGCCTTGTGCGTCCGAGCAAAGCTCGGAGCCTTATGCCACCTATTTCGCCAACTCCCCCGGCACTTTCAGGAACTCGCCGACCCCTAGCGCGCGATTCGTCATCCGCGCCGCCAGCACCGCGCCCTTGAAGTAGTCGCGGCGATTGATCCGCGTGCCTACCGAAGTCCGCCCCGCGCCCTGCGGCGCCAGACGCACTTCCGCCGCGCCCTCCAGCACGCCGTCGACGTAATTGCGGTACTCCCGCCCGTCATACACCGCCGCCGCGTGATGCCACGCGCCCAGCGAGTGCAACTTCCCGCGATCCATCAGCGCCTTCGATTCCGTGCCCGACATCGCGAAGCTGTCCAGGCACCACTTGCCGTCAATCACGCGGATCTCAAAGAGCATCCGCGTCTCCGTGCCGTCTTCCTGGAAGTGAAAGAATCGCTGCTCCGCCGCGCCGCCCACGTCCGGCCGGAAAATTACTTCCCAAGTGAAGGTCTCCGCGCCCGCCAGCGGATGCACGTTCAGAAACAGCGCGTCCTCCACGCCGCCGAACTCCACCGCTTTACCGGCCGCCGTCGCGATCACGCGCGGATGTCCCTCCGCCGTCACCGCATGCCCGCCGATCTGCGTAAGGCTGTCGAACTTCCACATGTCGCTCCTCCTGTCCGCGCACCACAGCAGAGCCGCCGCGGCGATCCCGATTGCCGCCGCGCGCCTCATCGATAGCTCTTGTCGTCCACGTGACTCAGGTCCGCCCCGTCCTTGAGCACTCCGATGGTCACGCAGGCGAACGTGAAGACGCTGGTCCCGGGTTCCAGATGCCCGCCGAACGCCTTCTCCGGAGTGGCCAGCGCGATGTGCGGGTGAATGATGCCCTTGCCGATATAGCCGCTCATACCGACTATGTCGGCCGGCTCGGTGGGGTTCTTGACAAACATGTTCTTCGAGGGCAGCGTGCGATTACTTACCTGGTGCACGTGGTAGCCGCGCACCGACCCGAAACCGGACAGGATGATGGCGTTAGAGATCTTCTCCTGCTTCACCATCTTTTCGAGACCGGCCAGCAGGTCGGTATCGAACTTGAAACGCAGCACGACGACGCGATCGAACTGCGTGGGGATCGCATACACGTCCGGCACCTTGTCGCTCAAACCCTTCTTATCGTCCGCCGGATTTGCGGCTGCGTTGGTGACCTCGCGGCGGCTCTCCTGGGCGGCAAGCGCCAGCGCACAGGCCAAAACTATCAGTAGTCGTTTCATTTCTTCCTCCCGATTTCCACACCCTTGGTAGATACCGCGTACTTGGCGAGCATGTAAGGCGTCTCCCACGCCGGCAGTGATTTCGGCGAGGTCACATACTCGAAGAAGCGGTTGGTCACCTGCCCGAAATGCGCCTCGTGTCCCACGCGGAATTTCTCCGGGATCACAATCCGCAGATCCGCCCCGCTCCGCACCGCGGTCAACCCCGGCCAGCGCGTTTCGAGCGCCGCCACGCGTTTCTCCACCGCCCGCGCCACCTCAGCGTTCGTACCAGTGATGTACACCTCGGGGACGAAGCGCTCCGCCTTGCCTTGACGAATTTCGACGCGCGATTTCGTGCCGCGGAAACTCGCCTCGTACACGTCTCCCGGCCCAGAGGGCGCCCCGGCCGCCTCCCAATTCCACAGAATCTCCAACTCCACGTGAACGCCGCGCAGCGTGTATGCGACCGAGTTATTGCAGTAGTAATCCAGCACGCCGCCGTGAACGTGAGCTGCCAGCGCGGGCGGAAAATCGCCGTCGCCGGTGACTTTGGTGAATTGTTCCCTGGTCATCTGGAGCGGCCAGCGCCGCCCCCCGAGCACTTCGATATCCTTGCGGTAATCCAGCGCCCGATCGGGAAACGCCGTCCACTGCACCAGGTCCACCACGTGCGTGCCCACGTCGGCCAGGCCCTCGCCGTATTCATCGATATCGAAGAACCACGGCGGACGCCGCAGCGGGGTCCCCGCCACCACCTTCATTACATGATGGATGCTGCGCGCGCGCACCGCCGGCTCCCCTGCCCTGCCCTTCTCCAGCGTGCCGAACACCTCGCGGTCGTTGACGAACTCGCGCTGCAACTCGCTGGTCACCTCGTAGCGCTCGGTCATGATGTCGTACGCCGCCAGGTTCTTCTGTTGCGCCAGCGCCAGTGCCTCTTCCAGCTTCGGCAATTCGGCCGACGCGATGATCCACGGCTTGTCGGCGAGCACGTTCAGCCCCGCCTTCAGTGCGGCCAGAATGCGATCGATCTTGCCGCGATTCCTGCCCGTGAACACCACGATGTTGCCCGCATGCCCGCGCAGCATCTCCGCCATCGGATCCTTGCTGGTGTGAATATCCAGCGCCCAATTCGTCGGGTTGTCCGACCGCGAGTTGAACAGTGAGATGCGGTTGAGATAGTCCAGCAGGTCGGGCCCCAACGGCGCATACACGGTCACCCGCGGGTCCACCCACGGATACATATCCTTCTGTAGAAGCGTGGCGTGAAAATGTCCCG